>NZ_CEYNSH010000028.1:0-41133 GCF_982872775.1 Psychrosphaera sp.
AGTCATATTTTATTGCAGTTTCGACAAATAGTTTTTCTAAGGTTTGTAATCCATCACCTTGGTAAATAATAAATTCGTATGGACTTAAATGGGCGTGATCTGGGGCGCGCAGCCCTGCTTTAATTATGTTTTCTAGAACCTGTCCTTCCGGCGCGGGGGCTTTTAACTTGCTAAACGAAGAACGACTTAGCAATAATTCTAACGCGTCCATATATCCTCTAATGTGGTTGTATTCTCGCGAAATGGAGTAATAGTAAAAAGTTTCAATTATCTACGATTGATAGTATCACAGCCTTAAAGCCATTCTCTACAATGCATACGAATACAGAAAATAACTTCAACGACTGCTATTTTACCCACAGAGTAGTATTGAATATGTTGCCAAAAAGGAAGGTCAAGTACGTATGAGCTTTGAGGCCCAGCCATCGACACTGGTCCATTTGCCGCCTCCATAAACCAGTAATACTAATGTCATGATGAGGTAAGTTACGGCGAATTCGACCCCGTTATTTAAAATCGTAAAAGCGCCACTACTCGTCAGCCATTCATAATTACCATACTCTTGCAGTATCGATACTGCCATCTGTTTCTTTTCCGCCGAGGCCATCACGTTTTCATTAAAGAATATGGTGCCATCAGCTAACCAACTTGTACTATCTGCAATAGCCAACCAGCCATTTTTGGCATGAACAGACAATGCCGCAACGGCCATGGTAACGATAAGTGGTATCGCGGTAATTCGCGTAAGTAATCCGAATAATATGAACCAACCGCCAATAAACTCAGCCCCGGCTGCTAAACTCACCATTATTTCTGGTATTGGCAACCCTAGTCCCCACTCAGTATTTCCAAACCACTGCACCGTATCTTGAAAATTTACTAACTTTGTCCATCCAGCTTGGATAAACACTGGGGCAAGGTAGAGCCTTATTAACAACAATGGAATATCTTCCAATAAATTTAAATGTCCAACGATATAACGATACGTTTCCTGTATTTTTGTAAAACTACCCATGTTTTTGCCCTAACTTATTTATGACCACCAATACAAAAATAGACAGGTTGAGCTAATCTTTTATTTCACGTAGTCGACCTTAGTTCGCAGAAATATCAACAAATCTTCTCCATCGTTAGGTCGTATTCTCAAAATTAGGTGACGAAGCTAGGACATTAGACTAGAATTCGCCTCCCCCAAGCTAAAGAGTAATAAAACAATGCCAGCTATTATTTTACGCGGCGATCGCGTCAAAGCGATGAATCGCAAACACCCATGGATTTTTTCAAAAGCAATTAAAAAAGTCGTCGACAATCCTCAACTTGGTGAAACGATTGACGTCTTAGATCCAGATGGGAATTGGCTGGCGCGAGCGGCTTATTCTCCGCACTCTCAAATCAGAGCACGTGTTTGGACGTTTGACCAATCTCAAGACGTGGACCAGGCGTTTTTCGAAGCAAAAATTGAACGTGCGAATACAATACGTGACCGCATTATCAAAAACGGTAATCTAACCGGGTATCGACTGTTCGCAGCAGAGTCTGATGGACTACCTGGCGTAACCGTTGATGTATTTGACACTACGATTGTTATACAACTTGTGAGTGCAGGTGCAGAATATCAAAGAGACAACCTTATCGCTGCGCTAAGAGTTAAGTTTCCGTCGCACAACATCTATGAACGCTCTGATGCAGATGCACGTGGTAAAGAAGGGATTAAAAAGGCTCGTGGTATTATCCATGGAGAATTACCAAGCGAAGTTGTCATCGAAGAAAATGGGATCAAAGCTTATGTTGATGTAGAAAAAGGCCACAAAACAGGTTTTTACTTAGATCAACGTGACAACCGCCAAATTTTAGAACAGTTTGTAGCGGACAAGAAGGTTTTGAATTGCTTTAGCTATACGGGTACGTTTGGCCTTTACGCCCTTCGCGGTGGTGCAAGCCATGTCACAAATGTTGACATGTCTCAAGATGCATTAGACATTGCCAAGCGAAACGTAGAATTAAACGCGTTTGACATGAGCAAAGTCGACTTTGAGAAAAGCGATGTATTTAAGCTTTTACGTAAATATAAAGAAGATGGTGTTACTTTTGATGTTATCGTCATGGACCCACCTAAGTTTGCTGAATCAAAAGCACAGCTTACAGGGGCATGTCGCGGCTATAAGGACATCAACCGCATTGCTATGGAGCTATTAAACCCAGGTGGCTACTTATTGACGTTCTCTTGTAGTGGTTTGATGGAAAGTAATTTGTTCCAAAAAGTGGTTGCAGATGCGGCCCTTGATGCGAATCGTGACGCTGTCTTTGTACAAAAGTTACATCAAGCACAAGACCATGTTATTTCGAGTACTTACCCAGAAGGCTACTATTTGAAAGGGTTTGTTTGCCAAGTCTTCTAAGAACCTGTCTTGTATCGTTAGCGCCTGAACGGGCGCTAACTTTTTCGCTAATTTTAATACGTAATTAATACCTGCAAGTTTGTCTTTAATTTAGTGTTTAATACCAATTGATAAACCCTAAATAAAATCCCCCTAAAGTCGTCCTAACTCTCTTCTAAATCAAAATACAATTGTCGATTATCAGCTGTAATTAGACTAAAACCTGAAAGCATCCCTTTTTCATCGAGTTCCACTAATCCAGCGGATGATTGTGTGTGAAGATTTCGGTAGCGAAAGCGACTTTGTTTGGCCTTAAGTGGATGGTGTTCAATTTCCAATCTTCGACGCTTGGTAAAGATATTCAAAATACTATGAGGGGAATATAAAAACCTATCTACATAGTCAAAGAACTTTAATAGTTTAGGCGGGAACTGGTTTTTGAAACCACTGCACGTTAACTGCCAAATTCTATCGTCAACATCACTAAAGCGTCGTTCTGCAGAGAAGCAAAATGAATAATGAACGTCACCTGACATAATAATGACTTCATCTGGTGCATTTTCATGTCTCAACATATTCATTAATTTTTTCGCCGAACCTTGATGCGCCATCCAGTTTTCGACGTCGACTAACAACTCTTTACCAACCATCGAACATAGTTTTTGAACCACTTCGATAGACTTAACGCCAAAAACGGGTGCTGGTGATACGACTAAAATGGAGCCATCTGCTTTGAATAAATGGCGTTCAAATTCTTCTAAATGCGGAAAGTCCATTAGACCGCTTGGGTTTTTCGGATTAGTTTCACTTCTCCACCGGTGCGTTCGGGTATCGAGTACGACAATTTGTGGCGTTGAGTTGACTTCATAATTCCAATCAGAAAAATCAAATATTTGTTTTGCTAATGCTTTATTACTAAAGTCCGTTGCGCCGGATTGCATTTTAATGGCCTCTATCAACCCTTTGTTTTTCTCTGGCGCATTGCCCCAACTTTGAAATACTGCATAGGATAACAACGCATTTTTGATCATGTTACGCGTTAACTCATGCCCATAGATGTGCTCCTCCCAGTCGGCACTTAAATTCCAATCATCGGTCACATCGTGATCATCAAAGATCATTAACGTAGGAACGTTGGCCAATACCAATTCAAAATCAGGTAACGTTGCTATAAAGCCACGTAAGTTTTGCCAATCTTTATCAAACGCATACTGATTCTTTTGAGCAACAAAATCTTGAGCGTCATAGACAGCGTCTTCGACTAACTTCCAAGCTTTACTGGACCAGGTTAATAAATAACAGGCAAAAAACTCGTTTAGGCCGATTAGATGATTATCGTGATAACGCGCCGATATTATTTCGCTGCCATACCAAAAGTTTTTCCAGCGGCTTTGCATGTCTTTCTTTGGTAATAACGTGCTTCTTTCATTAATTGAATTAGTCCAACTTAACTCAGCCGGTGTCAAATCACCTAAGTCATCTAATGCCGTATAGAGCCCTAATCTTTTTGCCAGTGTCTGTACCGCAACCAACATAGGTGCAGCGACATCATCCGCATAAATTTGATCACCCGTCATTAAAAGGTAGTCGGCACGCTGACTAGGGTTGTCGTTAAACGACTCTGCAATGCCATTAAACGCATCTACGCTGGGGTGATCAGGTTTTCTGCACGAGCCTTGAATAACACTTCTAATTTGCGAACGGATATGGAATGAATAGCGACAAAAACCTGTAATCAAACTGTGGGGCTCAATAACCACATCATTGTCTATTGCAATATCGTAACCGTATTCTACATTGTTTTGCCAATTAATCGGTTTAGCTACGTCATATTCGTTTTCAGTACAGGCGGGTGATAACGGCTTAACCGTTACTAAATAAACAAAACAGTGTTTTCCTAACTCGACACAATCGACAGATTGTTGGACCAACAATTGAGCGGCGTCTTGGTCAGTGGGATTTTCATATACATTAACCGCTACTTCTAGCTGTTTTGTTGATACAAACCAAACATTTATCTGTGAGGAATCAACTAGCCTAAGAAAAGGCCCACAAATAACTGGGCCGTCTAAATCTTCCAAGCTTACACTGCTTGTCTCAGGACTATTAGTCTCCACCTTTGAAAATGTGGAGTCGTCTTTTTGCTCCTGCATTAGTCACTTCTTTTTTTGTAATTGACGTAATTAATGCTAATACTATCCCGTGTAATCTCTTAATATTCAAGATTATTGATGTAACAAATGGTTTGGATCAAACAAAATTTCCCGATTGATAATCCTTCAAAGCGACATCGATTTCTTTCATCGTATTCATAACAAAAGGTCCATATTGAACAATAGGTTCGTTGATTGGGTTGCCCATCAGAACTAAGAGCCCAACCTCATCATCAGCCTTAATTTTAGATAAGAGGACAGATTCCTTTACCTCATTCCCAACTGGATCCAAACCAGTTGTATCGCTTGGCCTTAAGCCGACTATTTGTTTTTCATTAATTACTTTGCCGTTTATTTCAACCGCTCCTTGATATACGTAGATAAATCCCTGACTCAATTTATCAAAAGATAGGGTTAGGGCTTCAGAGCCCACCAAAGAGACGTCATACATTTGCATATTAATGTCCTCTCTTTTCACTGGCCCTGCTTTGGAACTAAGCTTTCTCACATCACTAAGAGCATAATTCGTTGATGACTGACTAGACGCGAGGTTTTCTTTGATTCGACCTTCATCGTTCACGTCTGCAAAGGTTAACTGTTGGGCATCAAGTTGACCTGCAATGACTTTAACCCGTGCTCCCCTATCTTTCACAACTTCAATTTGTTCAGGCGGTATGTCTACGTAGTTAGGCTCTTGTAATTTATCTTTTGCCGCCAAATTTATCCACAACTGAAATCCAAACATCAATCCGCTATCTTGTTTGGGGGTTTCAGAATGAATAATGCCTTTACCAGCAGTCATATACTGCACACCACCTGAGCTAATAAGCCCACTTCCTCCTGTAGAGTCGTTGTGTTCCATACTTCCTTGGATCATATAGGTAAGCGTTTCAAAACCCTTATGTGGATGTGGCGGGAAACCTGCTATGTAATCATCGGCTACATCAGAGCGTATTTCATCTAACATTAAAAACGGGTCTATATTCTTTAGCCCGCCCTGACCTAATGCTCTCGTTAGTTTAACGCCTGCACCATCAGATGTTGGCATGCCAGGTAAAACCTTAAACACTTCTTTTAAGGGGCCGTTGACGTTTAATTTCTTGTTTTTAGTCGCGTTCATTGTAAAAGCGCCTTCTTTTTAATTAAGTTCTTACGAGTATACATTCTATAATGCTAATGAATATTGCTGTATTTAGACTATTACTTTCGAAATAATAGAACGAATAAAATCAACACAGCGCACTGCGCGTCATTCTGCAACCCTATTTCAAATCATGTTTGGCATGGCATTAATCGTTAACTATGCTTTAAAAATGTATACGAATTTAAACGCTACGTTTATTGATTATATGACCGTTTTTACTGAGTTTTACGATGCTGACTTGGTTTTCATTATTTGAGTATGAATTTTTATGGCAATAAAGAAGTGCAAATATAAGTCTTATGACGGACAGTGTTGCGAAGAAGAAGATCTGGGGTCTGGGTTTTGTTTTTGGCACGACCCAGATATTGACAAGTCTAATATGGATTTGTCTCAACGATTAGAAGAACACGCCAAATCCGGTGCACTTTTACAAGGCTTAAAATTAGCAAGGGCCAACCTTTCGAATGTGAACTTAGTCAAGCATGGCCACAAAACCGGTTATGATTTAAAACACAGCGACTTCTATCGCGCAAACATGTCGAATGCTCACCTTTTTAACGCCGATTTAGAAGGCGCATCTTTAATGAAGGCTAAGTTAAGTGAAGCTAACTTGCACTGTGCGAATTTACATAACTGTAATTTACTTGGCGTCAAGTTAACAAATGCGCGAATGGATAATGTAAAACTAGGCCAATATGTCCAACAAGAAGCCGTCGCCAAACGCGCTGAGCTTCGCGGTGAGCGTGAAAAAGCAGTCGATTTTTATGAACAATCTGAAGAGATCTATCGAGCATTGAGAAAAGCAGCAGATGACGATGGCTTAACAAAATTAGCAGGTAAACTCGCGTATAAAGAATTAACGATGCAACGAAAACAAAGGAAAAAGTTTTCCATGGAGCGGATCATGCTCAAATTGGTAGATTTGTTCTGTGGATATGGTGAAAAGCCAATGAATGTCATCATATTTTCGATGGGTCTCATATTGATATCAGCGTTAATGTTTTTCTTTTTAGGCGTCGACTCGGCAGATGGGATAATTAAATTCGATCCGAATCACAGTACTTTCAAAAATTTACAAGATTTGGGCAGTGCCATTTATTTTAGCGTCGTAACCTTCACCACATTGGGATATGGTGATATTCATCCACATGGTTTTGCACGGCTCGTTGCCACAATTGAAGCGTTTATTGGTAGCTTTGCTTTAGCACTGTATGTCGTTGTTTTTGTCAAAAAGTCCAGTCGTTAGTCCAGTTTTTTCCACATTTTGAGCAAAAAACAATCACTTGACAAAAAATAACTTTTTTTGAAACTTTTTTTCCTTTATAAGGTCTATTGTGTTGGATGGTATTGAACATCTTGAGACCGTGTTTAATATCATTTCTTCATTATTTAAGTTCCAGTATTTGGACGGGCCAGCACCCTGCTGGCCTTTTTTTGCACCTCAACCCTTTTGAAAAGCCATCTATAAAGGCTTATAGAGTGACGAACGCTTCTCGTCGTGGTTAGGTATTTTCCTGGGCGATTTCCTTTTCCATTAACATCCGGAGTCCAGAAACCCGACTGGTTTTCGTTGTGACCATTTGTTTTACCACATTTGAATGACCAAATAATGAAAATCGTGAACGAGCACGTGTAATGGCTGTGTACAGAAGCTCGCGAGATAAGAGGCGACTCCCTTTTCCTTCTTCAGGCAATACCAACAGCGTGTGATTAAACTCAGAGCCTTGGCTCTTATGGACGGTCATTGCATAAACACTTTCGTGCTGCGGAAGGCGTTGATTAAACATTTTCTTTACGTTGCCTTTAGCATCGATAAAGTAACTCACGACTTTATTCGTTTCGGGGTCAACCGCTTGAATACCAATATCACCATTAAATAGACCAAGGTGGTAAGCATTTTCTGTAATTAGAATAGGCCTTCCCGGAAAGTGTCTATCCCCTATAGAGCGTAATCCCCGATAGGCTAACATCGCTTCAAATTTAGCGTTGATTCCATCCACCCCTTGATCGCCATCTCTTACACAAGCCAATATTTGGAACAAACTCAGTTGTTTAAACAAACGCTTTATCGCCATGTGTTCTCGCATAACGGCATCGCTGCCATTATTGGTATTGTCATGGTTTAAGTCATGTAACGTGTTCTTATCCAAATCAATAGCTGTGGATGTTTTATTTTCTGTTTCATCGACAATAAGATTACTTGCCCGCTCACAAATGCCAGCAAAATGGTCAACAAGGCTACTTATCAATTGTTCAATAGAAATGGTTTTACTTGGCAGCATACTAAGGACGGGGTTTTCATCATCGCTAAAACTTTTTTCGAACGCTTCACGTGTTATTACCGCGTCGATCAGAATTTTTATCACATTGCTAATATCGCTATTTATTACCGCGTTAGATAACTGCCCGATGCCTCCATGAATATCAAAACGATAGCTTTTTTTAAGTTTCGTTAAGTTTAGGACTTGTGATTGTTGATGAAGAGTCAGATTCGTAAGTGGAGAACACAATTCTGCCAATATATTACCGGCTTCAACTGAGGCTAACTGTTGCTCATCACCAAGTAAAACCAGCTGCGTGGTTGGGGACAGCGCACTCACTAAATGGCTCATCATGGTGATATCGACCATAGAGGCTTCATCTAAAATCAATACATCTAGTGGTAGCGTATTCGTTTCATTAAAGAAGAACCCAGACCCTCTCGGCTTTAATAGACGATGAATCGTCGTTGCTTCCGTTGGTATCTTAGTTTTGATGTTAGAGTCCAAAGGTAGCCTTTCCAACCCATTGAGCAATGATTCGGTTAGCCTTAACGCGGCTTTACCTGTTGGCGCCGCTAACGCAATTTTTATTGGGTTTGCTGAGGTTACTGCTGGAGGTAGAGCTAAGTAATGTTCAATTATTTTGGCTAACAAATTGATAACAGTGGTTGTTTTACCCGTACCTGGCCCACCTGTAATGATGCTGAAACGATGTAGCAAGCTATTGTGAACCGCATGAAGTTGCCAATCAAAGTTGTCTGGGCTTTCGCACTCTTCAGTTAATGTATTCTGTAACGAGGCGTTCACAAGGTCTGCGTTTATAAAACCAAGTGCAGGACTAATTTGCCCTTGGCGCTTAAAGTATCTTGCTAGCTTTTCTTCATGACGGTAATTTCTGGTTAAAAATAATAATTGGCCATCTAGTAACAAAGGCCCTTGTGAATGACATGCAGTAAAGTTTAAAAGAAGCTTTTTCCATTCCGCCTGCAAAGGTAACTCTATACTTTTTGGATTTTCAAAACGTTCTGACCATTCCTTTAACAAGCTTGTTTCTGTAAGGTCCAAACAAGTACTTTGCTCGTTAATTCTTTTGATTAAAAGCGTTGCCAAGAAGCCAAGTAAGTTGAAGTTTTCCTCCTTAGGACTTGTCTTATCTTTTGTTGCTTTCGCCTCTTCGAAAATAACAAAACACGCAAACTGATATTCTAATTCGGTGATCATCCCAACCATTTTGTTGTGGTTTAGCCAACCGACTATGCCTTTTATTGGGGGCGTATATTCGGTACCTGAATATTTAACTAACTCTTCTTCTGCAGTGCTATCAGTGTCTATTTTACGTATAGCCTCTACTGATAAACTAAAGACTGATGGTGTTTCAAACTCCATTTTGTCCCTCCAATTCCTTATCATTTAGTAACGCGTTATCTAAATATTCTAACGCCTCTAATGGTACTCGATGATTAAAAATACCGTCATTTAGACCAGACCTATTGCTACCTGCACCGCGCAAGTACATATAAATGCCACCACCAAAATGAGCTTCATAATTATAATTTGGCATTTTGGCTAACAACCATTTATGTAATGCGTAACTGTAAATAAGTAACTGTAAATAGTAATTGTGATCGGACATGCTAATTTTTAATTGCTCGAGCTGATAGTCTTCTTGTTTTGACCCTAAGTAATTAGATTTATAGTCAAGAACATAAAACTTACCGTCGACGTAACAAGTTAAATCTATATACCCCTTAATCAAACCTCGCAAGCCATCACCGGACAACAACTCATTGTTATAATGTACATTTTCGAAACCGGATAATTGTAACGCGTTACTAATATCAACACTGGTTAATCGTTTTACCTCAAAATAAAACTCCATTTCATCGAGTCGCATCTCTTGGCTCAGGTCAGATAATGACCACGCACCACCTGCCGAATAATTGGGGTCAGGCGTCGCTGTTGTGTCTGCCAACATTGGGGTTTCTATTATTTTTTGCAGCCACGAACACAACGCATTTAGACTTGACCTAAACGCTAATTTATCGTCACCTGAGAGGCTTGATAAACGCTCGTTTATTTCATTGTCGATGTCGTTAAATTCAAATCCCTGTTCACTAGTTCCTGATGATTTAGCAATTTCTATAAGCGATTGGGCTAAGCCATATTTTGTTATGGCGTCTATTAATACCGTTGCTTGATTGAGTACGGGCTGTTGAAAATCCAAGTGCTCAAACATTTGGTGCAAGCAACTGCCTGCATTCGCTCCTTTTGGGAATAAGAACCTAAAAGACATCATAAAGTCTTCTCGCTTATCCTCTTCCATCACAGAGGCCGACGTCTTTAATAAAGACATCTCGCCATCGGCCAATGGTTCATCAGACACACCTGGAAGCCAATGCTCGGTGTTTTTGTTAGCTTGATCATTGTGGCTTGAATGATGATTTGACGTTTCTGAATGTGCGAGTGCTGAGAAGCTCAAAATCGACCATGTATTGTCTATCTTTCCATTAAACTCGCTTGTCGCTAATAAACTAGAATCATTATTAGCTCGACCGTCTAACTCAGTTGTATGGTTTGCCTGATTAAGTTGTTTGGCGTAATCATTATTTACATCAAACGAATTAAAAACATTAAACCGCGCGTGATCACTTTCAATCAACGGCTGAATATAATCAATCACGGCTTGTTGCCATTCAATGTCGGACAGCGAGTCTAGGTTATCGCCTAATACCAGACGCCCAAATGCGGAGAGGAAAACGCTGGATTTATTCATGCCTTTCTTGTCAATACGATTAAACAAGCCAAGGTGCAACTGATATTTAGCACGTGTCAACGCCACATACAGCAAGCGAATATCCTCTGCTAATCGTTCCTTTTCTGCCTTTTGGAGCTCTGAGTCCCGTTTGTCGACTCGATAGCAAAGTTTTTCATCCTCCGCAGAGTAATAAAGTGCATTCGCTTCTTTTTTAAACTCGGTCACAAAGGGTACGAACACAATGGGATATTCGAGGCCCTTTGAGCTATGCATAGTGACGATCTTTACCAAGTCGCTATCAGACTCAAGTCGCAGCGTTAGCGCTTCATTTTTGTCATTTTCGTTGATTGCGTTACGCGCCCAAATTAACAATTTTTCATGACCCGCCAATACTGCAGATTGCGCTTGTAGTAACTGTACGAGGTGACGGTAATCTGTAATGGTTCGTTCAAAATCGGCGTCGCTTTTTTGCCAGACCATCATAGAGTTAGCAAACCGTAAAATGCAGTCTAAAGCTGCGGTGACATTGCCTTCTTGCCAGTGTTCATTTGCGTTAAAGAACGCAACAATATGACGATACCAAATTTGCTCATTTGCTTGTATTGACAACAGTTCTTCAGGCGCATAACCAAAAAACAAGGTTGCAGTGGCCGCTTTTATCTTTTTATCGCTACTAGGTAAATTTATCGCTTCAAGGACCCTGACAAGATCTCTGGCCAATTCAGAGTCGAAAACATTGTCCTGACTTAAATAAACCGATTTAACATTTAACGCTGCTAAAGATTTTTTCACCATGGCAGCTTGATTACGGTTTCTTACTAAAACAGCAATATCTTTGCCTTGTATAGGCTTGATTTGGTTACCTGCTGATTTAAAAACATAACTAGATTGTTCTGCTGGTAACAACATTTTTTTGATGTCTAAGGCGGTTTGCCGAGCGAGTGTCAATACGGTTTCACTAAACGCCAACCCCACCAAATCGTCGCCTTCTTCTTGGTTTGGTGTTATGTGATTAACTAACAGTACGGGGGCGACTTGCTCAGGCTTATTCAAACAAACAAGTGTACGGTCAGATTCTCTGCCTGCATCAACCGGAATAAATGGGATTTGTTCGCTTTCGAACTCGTTTTTTGATTGACTAAATAAGTGATTAACCGAATGTATCAAACGTGGGTCTGAGCGATAATTCTTTGCCAATGTATAATGTTGGCTTTCATCAAGATTCGTTTTGGCCCTAATATAGGTATTGATGTCAGCGCCTCTAAACTTATAAATCGCTTGTTTGGGATCGCCAATCATTACCATAGTGGGAGAAAAGCTGACCATCGACGGTTGATCGTCCAAATGGCTTTCGTCAGCTTCTATTCGCTTGGTATTAGATGAAGATTCGTCATCTAGTGTATTGTCGTGCCCATAAATAGAATGAAAAATAGTATATTGAATCGGGTCTGTATCCTGAAATTCATCGATAAATGCCAACGGGTATTTTTGGCATATCGCTGATCGCAATACATTCGTGTCGTGTCTAAGAGCATCAGATAACTTAATCAATAAATCATCCGGTGTAAGTACTTGTTGCTCGTGTTTAATAGAACGTGCGCTCGCCTCAATGTATTGTTTTGCAAGTAAGAGCCAATAACCACGAACTTCTGGTGAAAAAGCTCTTTCCATCTGTTCAAAAGCACGATCAAACTTTAACGTAATAGGATGATCAATAGGCTTTCCCTTGGCAGAATATTTAGCGTTATCAATTAACTCATGAGTTGTATATAACTCGAGTGTCTCTTTAGACAATACGTACTCACCAAGTGGTGCTTGTGCAAACTGACTGATTTCATCAATATTTTTGAATGCTTTAACGCTTTTCTTTATGCCACTGTTTAGTACTACCTCTATAAAATCACTTGAGCGTAATGCTTCCCAAAGCCCTTTTATTGCGACTTTGTAATTTTTTAGGCGGGAGCGATATTCACGTTCGTCGATTACAGGGGTAATCGTCACTTGCTTGTCTAATAATGGCGCTAACTCTTTTTGCAATGTTGATGGGTTTTTCCAAAACGATTCGAACAATTGAAACTCTTCATCCACTAAACAAGTCGCATATCGTCGCCAGAAGTCATGCAGAGCTTGATTCACGAATTGGTTATTGTCCAAATCAAAAGACTGCTCAAAGCCCATTTGGGTTTCAAAGGCAAATTGGTTGAGTATGCGTTGACAAAAGCCATGGATGGTAAATATTGCTGCTTCATCAATCAGTGTAATGGCATTTTGAATCAAATGATAAACAGTCAAAACGGCATGTTCTGATATTTTTTGTACATGACTTGAAGAGGCATCAACATTGGAATATTTGATACACGCCTTTTCTACGACTTTTTGTACCATAGGGTCAATATTAGAAATACTTGGCAGCGGTAAAATGACGTCATTTTCGTCATCAAAGGCGTTTTGGTAGTGTTCCCACCACATCATAATTGTTTTTTGGGCTTCTTTTAGGCGATCGCGAATACGTTCTTTTAGTTCTTGGGTCGCAGCTTCCGTGAACGTTACAACGAGTATTTGATCGACACCTAACGTCTGAACATTGTCTCCATTTATAAGCCTACCATTACTGAGGCTGTCCTCACACATCGCGTTTGCGCCATCGATAAGGCCCAGGACCGCCCTTAAATATAGAGTGGTAATCGTGTAGGTCTTGCCAGTCCCTGCACTCGCTTCTATTAATGCGCTTTGATTTAATGGTAGCGCTAATGGGTCAAGTCTTTGCATTTACACACTCTCCTTAGCTTTTAACGAAACGGCTGCTAATACGGCGCGGTCCATGTAAGACGCTAGGTCTTTACGCTTTAACGTAATCAATGAATCGTTTAGAGGCATTACTAACGCTTTACTCGTCTCATAAAATTCGTCAGGTAACGCTTGGCTTGTCTGTTCAGTGTCAAAGGCATGAGTTACAAACTTTTCTTTGTACGGATCGACAGGAATACCATTGATTGGCTGCGTCATTTTTTGCAGTTCTAAGACCGTTTGTTGGCGACTAGCGTCTTCATCTGCCCCTTTATCCATAAACTTAAGATATTGTTTTGCCAGCGGTCCCGACCAATTAAAATAACGTTGTTTGGCGGTCAAGTTATACCATTTTCCAACCCAAAGACTGAGTTGTTCTAGCGCGTCGCTGAATTCGATAGGCTCAAACGCAACAAAGTTATTTGGCTTCAAAGAACAGATTACGGTCGCACCTGGCTGTTTATTTACGGTGCGGATCAGATGATAAATCCAACCTTCAACTTCATCTTCGTAGCGAATCTCTTTATGAAGCCTATTTATAATAAGTACACCGTCGTGTAGCTTGTATTGCCCGGAGAGTTCTAGCTCATGCCCTGCGTGTCTTTCTCGTTCTTTGTTGGGCACAGATAAACTAAATTTAAAAACTTGTTCCCCACTTTGATAGACGGATAAATTGTCAGAGCTAGAAAGTGCGACCTCACTTAGTAACTGATGCTTCTCAACTAGGCTATCTGCTTGATTTTGGTATTGGTTGAATAACGAACTTCCCCAACGACCTGAAGGAAATACACCAGAATGCAACGACTGCCATTGCATCGCCGCTCGTTCTGTTTCTTCTTGGGTTTTGACGAGTGATTCGACAAATTGATACTTAGTCAGCCCAGAATGTTCAAAAGGCTCTACATCATCATGGTTTTGTTCATCTAGTTGTAAGTTTATACCCAAAAGTTGGCGGTAGAAGTACTTAACAGGATTTTTGGCAAAACTTATCAGCTCTTGAACATCGACCGAAGTGCTTTCTAATGCTTGCTCTAACGTTGTAGTTGCATCGTTTGAGTTGACCTTTAACGCAGTACCCTTAGCATTTGATGTTGGGCTATTCGAGTCAGAATAGTTTAAGCGGTTCGCGACCTCAAGCCATTGCTTTTCAAATGTCCTATTAATTCCGTTTGGGTTTTCCTCAGCAAAGTAGACTTCATTATACGGTTGAAGCTTGTGTTTGACCACGAGCTTCTTTTTAACGCGTGCAGACTGGGCAAGGGAGTCCTCATCGTCTATTACATTTTCTGATTTGTCATCTAGCCATTTTTCATCAATAACAAAACTGTCACCTATATAATCTAACAGTTCGGCGAGTAACAATGACGGCGCTTGAGCTTGGTTATTTTTGTCGGATTGACCAACGTAACTAAGATGCAGTTTGTCTGAAGCGGAACATACCGCCTCTAAGAAAAGATATCTCTCATCAAGCTTTCTCGAGCGATCGCCCTTTCTTGGCTTGTTTTGATTAACGAGATCAAAGCTGAGTGGCTCGACATGACGAGGAAATTCACCATCATTTAAACCTAAGATATTTATTACTTTAAAGGGTACCGAGCGCATCGGCATTAATGTACAAAAGTTAATCCTACCTGCTAAAAACCTTTGTGATACACCGGTTTGATTAAGTGTTTGACCAATAACTTGTTGAACGACTACCGCATTAATAGGGTTAGTTTCATCTTTGTTTGTCTGATATTCGTTTAATGTTTTTACACTATCGCGTAACTGCTGCAAAACGTATGGTTGGATATCTTGATCAGCACTTTGATAATTATTTTGAATGCCATTAGACCGCTTTGCGGTTAAGCTGTGCCCCTCAAATAAGTCTTCAATGAGCTGTATCAATCGTTGCTGCCATTGACTGGCCGTCGCTTTTTGTTCAAAAACCGTCTTTAGATTTACCAAATAGCTCACGTAAGCCACTAACTTAGCCAACGTATTCGCCTTGAGCCCTTCAATCGCATCGAAACTAGGAATATTTTGCCAGTTAGATTGATTGCCACTGCTAACGCCCAACATCATACGTTTTAACCCAAATAACCAGGTATTGATATCGTCTGTTGGTAGGTTCCATTTTTCCTTTTGCTTACCGTCAATAGACCATTTGATATGAGTTTCATTGACCCATGCTTTAATTTCCTCTAACTCCACCATATCAATATCAAACGCACGCATAATCACCGGTACGGTAAGCCAATCCATTACGTCTGAAGATTTAAAGCGCGCAATAGGTAAACCAATTATTGAAACAAATGTATTTAGGATCGGATTTTCCTGCAGTCCAGAACGGTCCGATATCGCATAAGGCATAAATGTTTCAGCTGCTTGCAGGTTTTTACCAAATACAGAATCAATGAAGGGGGCATAATCATTGATGTCAGGAACCATTACCAACACATCTTTTGGCATTAGCTCTGGATCTTGTTCGAACGCATTAAGGAGCTCATCTTTTAGGACCTCTAACTCCCTCAATCTACTGTGGCAATTATGAATTTTAATAGAACCATCTTCTCTTAATAGGCGTTTTCCGGTATGTCGGTTCAATGCCTTAATATCTAGTGGTTCCTGTGACTGACGGTACTTTAGATCAAAAATATCCTGCTGTACGTGACTTAGTAACGTCTCCTCAGGTCTTGGATAAAACAAATCATTGAATGAAACATCTCGCTCTGACAAAGCGTCAAGATAGTCCCGGCCTATTTTTCCCCAGCTAGCCAATAGCGGGTTCCCTGAAACGAAATAAGACGCTTCGCCCTGTTCCATTAGTTCGAGCCTTTGTTTACTTATTCTTGCCTTGGTTTTTTCACTTAAAATATCGCCCCAATAATACTGGCAAGGATTGAGCCATAAAACATCTACACTGATGTGTCTAGAAAGCGCTTCAAAAACATCAAGTTGGTGTGTAGGGATACTAGAGATACCAAAAATAAAAAGCCTTGATGGCATTGCATTCAAAAACTCTGGTGGGATTGGCTGACTCAGCTTTTCCAATAGTGTTTGGTGTAGGGTGTGGCGGTTGTGAGAATTAATACCCAAGTCATTAATACGAGCATTAAGAGAACGCCACAATATTGCTTGCCACTGTTGGTGGCCAATATCATCGTTATTAGGTAAATCATTGGCACCTGTTTCCCAATGCTCTAACCACTCTGGTCGATACATTAAATAGTTGTCGTAGGCATCGGCGATTTTTTCACTTAGTTTAAACTTCTTTAGCTCAACAAAGTCCTGCCCTACCGCTTTCTCTGTATCGGTTACATTTAGGTATTCTTTGATACTGGCAAATTCTGGTTTGTCGACATGCTCGACAAGCACTCTATTAATGTGCCAACGCAATCGATCTTTATTAAAGACGGAAGATTCTGGTACATCAGGAATTAATGTTTTATATAAATTCCAAATAAAGCTACTTGGCAAAGGAAAGTTTAGATTGGCTGCTATTCCAAGCTTTTGAGCAATATTAATTTTGAGCCACTCTGACATACCGGGACTTTGTACCAATATGACTTCTTCTTTAAATGGATTACTATCAATAGGTAAACGTAGTTGCTCTGCTAAAACGGTTGCTAGTACATCTAAATGATTGGATTGAAAAACATTAAATTTAGTCGCGTCCATTAGAACCTTTAAAATTATTTTTGTTGTAGGTTATGACTGAATGTAAAATGAGGGTTTCGAAAATTTGAACAAAAAGACTTAGTACTGGTGTCCCAAATACTTGTCGATTAGTGTAGCGATATGTTCCATCACTTCTGCGTCCATTTGGTCGAAATCTTTGCCTATAACATCAAGCATCTTGCCAGCTTGATTCTCACTCAATAACCTGTCGCCATAAGAGTAGTCAATCTCTGCCAGAGTTTTGTCATAACGGGGAACGATATTCCAGTCGAGAAATTCGCTTTGGTGTTTGTCAAAATAACACTGAGCTAATTTACAATAAGACTCAATATGATCAGCCCCATCTGGTCCTAGCGACCCAGGTTCAACTCTTACTGTAACTAGCACTTTATTCGACATTTTTACCGTACCTATATGCCCTGCAAAAACCAGAAATCTCTATTTATTCTGATAGTTTCCAATTTAAAAGTCTTAATGAATAAAAACAACCAGTTTATTTTTGCTGTGTAGCTATTTTGTACACACGTTATGAACGCCAAGCCAAACATAAACAGGTGTTTATGTAGGTATAGCGCAATTTAGGCCAAATCGTTAGCTTGTATACCAAACACCAACATTTTGAAAACAATCAATGCTGTCTAAAGCCATGTGTATCAGCAACCCTATTCCTACTAACCTTGTTTTTGGCCAGAACAAAAGCACGATGTACAAAGCAATAAAAGGAAAAGTATGAAATGGATGAAAATTAATACTGCAACGCAAAGGGTCATAGATTGGTGTGGCTACCAAATGGTCGATGTCAACAATCATTGTTAATAGCATAACCACTAACGCTTTTAACCAAGTGTTACGATAAAACAAAAATGCGACACATAATGGTACTAGAAAATGTAAAAATAGATGAAAGATGACCAACTCCAAAACAACAAAGGCGAGAATAACAATGGCCTATATTCTAACTGACAACTTTTGAATGCCCAATAGATTTGTAATTGATCTAAAGTGAGTAAGCGTGCATGATCGCCACAACTTTAAATCTTAATGCGATGTATTATTCATGAAAGTCATTTCTTTTAATATAAACGGGCTTCGAGCTCGACTACACCAATTACAAGCGCTTATCGAAAAGCACAACCCGGATATTATTGGTCTTCAAGAGACGAAAGTACACGATGAAGCGTTCCCAGAAGAAGCCGTAAACGAGTTAGGTTATAAGGTTTTTTTCCACGGTCAAAAAGCACATTACGGCGTGGCAATGTTAGTACGTAATGATATAGCAGATAACGTCGTGAAAGTTCAAAAAGGGTTTCCAACCGACAATGATGAACATCAAAAGCGAATGGTCATGGTAACGGTTGATTACAACGGTGAATTGGTCACCGTCCTGAATGGCTATTTCCCGCAAGGTGAAAACATAGAACACGAAATCAAATTCCCATATAAACGCGCCTTCTACAAAGATTTAATGACCTATCTAAATGAATATGAGTCAGCGGATGGAAATGTCATCGTTATGGGTGATATTAATATTTCACCAGAAGATATCGACATCGGTATTGGTGAACCTAACCGCAAGCGTTGGTTAAAAACAGGCAAGTGTTCATTCCAGCCAGAAGAGCGTGAATGGTTAGCAACGTTAAAAGGCTGGGGATTCAAAGATACTTTCCGAACTCTTCACCCAACAAAAACTGAACAATATTCGTGGTTTGACTATCGCTCTCGAGGCTTTGATGATAACCGTGGGCTTAGAATCGATGTTGTTTTGGCGACGGAGTCACTCAATGAGCGTGTCATTGATGCTGGAATTGACTATGAACTACGTGGTATTGAAAAGCCTTCCGATCACGCGCCAATTTGGTCGACGTTTAAACTTTAAAAGTGATGTAATCAACTAGGTAATACCTAGTTAACAACAAAACAAAAGGCAGCTGAGAAGCTGCCTTTTGTTGTTAAGCGTTTAAAATCCTATGCGGTTATTACACTTCTTTCGATTGGTGCCACTCAAAAATCATTATTAACGGAACCACCTTAAAAATATCGTGCACTAATTACGTTTGTTGAAGATACGATTGAGCAGAAAAGCTAAGTCCATGTAGGTTAAATGGCGGTTGGCTTTTTTTGATCCAGGTAACGGGCCAGGCCTATCGACAACCTTATTTTTAGCCTCTTCCTTTCTCGAGTGAGTCGCTTCAACATATTCAAACTGGTCTTGAGATAAGCTTTTTTGTTCTAACTCGCGATACCAAGACTGTAACCCAATTGGTAAACGCAATTCTGCCTGTTTACCCAGTTGGTAGTAACCATGAAAAGGCATCGATAAAACGAGCAACGTCATCGCTAGTGAAACGTTTAAATAGTCGAACCCGAGTTGACTGACTTGGAGCCAAATCGTCAACACCGCGATCGCTGGCGAGACCGTCATCGCTAAATCGGTCAGTTTGATCACCTTTGTTTGGTCAAACATTTGTAAATATGGCTCTTTTTTGGGCCACGTTTGACTAAATTTATAACCTAATTTTACTAATTTATACAAAATCCACATCCACTAACTAAGTTATATGAGTATACTATTATAGATAATCTATCCGTTAAGTTTTAATTCGTTTATAAATCCGTTGTAAATCAATTTGCCCATCGGCGTAAGGAAGCTATGAAGTCAACATCCCAAGTTTCTCAAAGCAGTTCACCCTCTGTCCTCGTTCTTAATTGCGGCAGTTCATCGTTTAAGTTTGCCCTGCTCGACAGCCAAACTGGCGACGAACAATTATCCGGCTTAGCCGAGCGACTTGGAGATAAAGAAGCTTCTATAACCATAAAACGCAATGGTAACAAAAATAGATTACCTTTGAATAAAAACAATGAGCATTTGGGTGCCATCAATGTACTCGTTGAAAACCTTAAAGAATTAAATTTAGCTGAATCTGTCGTGGCTATTGGCCATCGTGTTGTGCATGGTGGAGAGACTTTCACCTCTAGTGTATTGATTGATAATGACACTATTTCATCTATCGAGGCCGTCTCCTCATTGGCACCATTACACAACCCGGCAAATATCACAGGTATAAAAGCCGCTCAGGTGGCTTTTCCTGATGTCCCGCAAGTGGCTGTTTTTGATACCGCTTTCCATCAAACTATGCCAGCAAAGGCGTTTTTGTACGCTATCGACAAGACTCTTTACCGAGAACACGGTATTCGACGATATGGTTTTCATGGAACCAGTCATTACTTCGTTGCGAACCAAGCCGCGATAGAATTAGAAAAAGCAATAGATCAAACAAGTGTCATCACTGTACATTTAGGCAATGGCTGCTCAGTATGTGCCATTAGCGAAGGCAAAAGTGTCGATACATCCATGGGTCTTACACCTATGGAAGGTCTAGTTATGGGCACTCGTAGCGGAGATCTAGACCCTGGTGCCATCATTTATTTAATGAGAAAACACGGATACGATGCAGACAAGCTAGATTCATTACTTAACAAAAAAAGCGGCTTGCTTGGTTTAAGTGAATTATCAAATGACTGTCGAACGCTTGAAGAAGCCATTGATGGCGACAATGAAGAGGATAAGCAAGCAGCAACACTAGCGCTCGACGTATTCAGCTACCGGGTTGCAAAATACATTGCCAGTTACACTTGTGCATTGTCATCGCTCGATGCGGTCGTATTTACAGGTGGCATAGGTGAAAACTCGAGTTACCTTCGAACTCAAATCATCGAAAATTTATCCGTCTTGGGATTACAAATCGACGAGAACAAAAATACTGCCGCGCGATTCGGTCAACAAGGGCCTATTCATAGTAACACTTCAACCGCTCAGATTTTTGTCATACCGACCAACGAAGAACTTGTCATTGCCCAAGATGCCCTGCGTTTAATCGGTGAGAGCAACAATAGTGATAACGCGTCCAAGCAATCAAAGGTGGAGGGATAATCGATGGCACACCGTATTATGTTGGTTCCGGTTGGCTCTGGTGTTGGTTTAACATCCGTTACGCTTGGTCTTTTTCGAGCGTTAGAGCGTAAAGCCGTCAAAGTTAACTTTTTCAAACCTATCTCACAACCACTAAGTGGCGATAAAGGTCCTGAAAAAACCACTCAAATACTAAAAAATGTTGCACATATAAACCCGCCAGAGCCATTTTCTCTCCAATATGCAGAAACACTCATTGGCGATGGTAACGTTGACATTCTATTAGAAGAAATCGTCGAACGATTTGAATCTACGATTAAAGATGACGAAGCGGTGATAATAGAAGGTTTAGTCCAAACCAAAGACCAAGCCTATGTAAATAAAATAAACCGTCAAATTGCGACAGCACTTGGCGCGGACGTCGTATTTGTTATTGCCCCAAGTAACTCATCCTTGAGTTCGATAGAAGATCAGTTAGAGATCACCGCCAATAACTATGGCGGTTTTGACAATGAACACGTTATCGGTGCAATCTTCAACAAAGTTAATGCCCCACGTGACCTAAAAGGTAACTTAGCTAACGATTTTTCTGAAGCCTTGACGGTGAGTGAAGAAGACGACCTAATTAATACCTACCAGAAGCTGTCAATTTTCTCTAAAAAATTCAAGTTACTTGGAGCGGTGCCGTGGAACCCTGATTTGATTGCGCCAAGAGTAAAAGACTTAGCTGAATACATGGACGCTAAAGTCATTAACGAAGGTGACATAGAGTTTAGACGACTCAGAAGTATTACCGTTTGTGCTCGTACTGTTGGCAATATTCTTGGACGTGTTCGACCTGGTGTGCTTTTAGTAACACCAGGTGACCGTTCTGATGTACTTGTAGCAGCTTCATTATCAGCCATGAACGGTACAAAGCTGGGTGCTATTTTATTGACTGGTGGTTTTCAGCCTGAACCGTCTATATTAGAATTGTGTAAACAAGCATTCGATACTGGCCTACCGGTTTTAAGTACGCAATCAGACACATGGGATACATCCCTGTTATTACAAAACTTCAATATGGAAGTCCCCGTTGATGATGAACAACGAATCGAACGAGTAAAAGATCATACTGCCCGTCATATTTCAGACGATTGGATTCAGAGCCTGACTGAAAATGTCGCGAAGGTACGTAAACTCTCGCCAGCGGCATTTCGTTATATTTTGACGGATAAAGCTCGCAAGGCAAACAAAACCATTGTATTGCCCGAAGGCAACGAACCTAGAACCATCAAAGCCGCTGCTATTTGCGGCCAACGTGGTATTGCTAAATGTATTTTACTTGGCGATCCTGAAGAGATTTTGCTTATCGCAAAGCAACAAGGCGTAGAGCTAGGCGACAATGTCTCGATTAAAAACCCATCAAAAGTCCGTCACCGTTACGTAGAACCGATGGTCGAGATCAGAGCTCATAAAGGGTTAAAAGCCGTTGTTGCAGAAGAACAATTAGAAGACAACGTAGTGTTAGGTTCTATGATGTTGGCATTAGACGAAGTTGACGGCTTGGTATCAGGTGCAGTCCATACCACTGCTAACACGATTCGACCACCGTTACAGTTAGTCAAAACGGCACCAGGTGCTTCATTGGTTTCTTCCGTTTTCTTTATGCTATTACCTGATCAAGTACTTGTTTATGGTGACTGTGCTATCAACCCAGATCCAAACGCTGAACAATTAGCAGATATCGCAATCCAATCTGCAGATTCAGCAGCTGCATTTGGTATCGAGCCTAAAGTAGCAATGATTAGTTACTCAACGGGTACGTCTGGTACCGGTGCTGACGTTGATAAAGTCAGACAAGCAACTGAAATCGCAAAACAAAAGCGTCCTGACTTGATCATTGACGGGCCCTTACAATATGACGCCGCTGTCATGGAGAATGTAGCTCGTAAAAAAGCACCGAACAGTCCCGTCGCGGGTCAAGCAACGGTGTTTGTATTCCCTGATTTGAATACAGGTAATACGACCTATAAAGCCGTGCAACGAAGTGCCGACGTAGTGAGTATAGGGCCAATGTTGCAAGGTATGCGTAAGCCTGTAAATGATTTATCGCGTGGTGCTTTAGTAGATGATATTGTTTATACCATCGCCTTAACTGCGATCCAAGCGAGTCAAATTTAAGATCAAACTGTTGATAAAAAGCTCGGTGTTGCTTTTTTAACCTTATTTATTAACGCCATAGGTGACAAGGGGTTGAGGTATTTACACCGAGTAACCAACATAGTTATCCACAGATATTGTGAGTAACAAAAGCTAAATAAATGATCTTATTGTGAATACATGTTCAAATAAAAAATTGAACGATAAAATTTTTAAAAGTGACAAAAACAAGGAACCGCAATGCCAAAGCAAACGCTTCAGCATTTAGAAGCGCCACTAACCATTCATAGTCAAGGGCCTGAAGTCGACATTCCTAGTCAGGTTCTTAAAGCTGAACTGTTTTTTATCGCAAAAACTGCAGATGAACTATCGATTGTATGTCCGTCTGACATTCAAATTGACAGCATTGAGAGTGAGTCTGGGTGGCAAGCGCTGGAAGTACTGGGCCCATTAGGATTTTCACTCACTGGTATTATGTCTAATATATCGGGTGTTTTGGCTGATGCTCAAATTAGTATTTTTGCCGTATCCACCTTTGACACAGACTATATCTTGGTAAAGAAAGACAGTATGAATGAAGCGATACAGGCCCTTCGAAAAAATGGCTATAAGGTATTGTCAGACAGTTATTAATAGCAATGTGATTTGACTAAGGATCAGTATGTCATTCTCTAGGTTTAATCCAATAATAAAAGAAACCACTCCAGATAAAGTTGCTGGCATTAAAATAATGGCACCCGCTTCCGGCGAAGTCACCATTATTGACAGTGAAGCGGCAAGTAACAGTCAAGAAGGCGTACAGATTAAACTGGCTGGTCATCATGTTCTAGCGCCATTTTCAGGCTTGGTAAGCCAAGTTGATTACAGTCACGGCCACATCATTCTTAAAGCTAAGAATAACATTCGCTTCGCCATACAATTACCTCCTTCCTACAGCAAGTTTTTAGGTGAAGGTGTAAAAATGTTGGTAAAAGAAGGTCAAACAATCGCAGCCGGACAAGACATCATGACACTTGACTTGTATAAAGTGCAGTTACACTTAAAACCGGCTGTATTACAAGTCATTTTGCTAGACAATAATCCCTTTAGTCGTGTGTTAGTACCATTAAAGAACGTAGAAGCAGGCAAAGATATTTTATTTAGCTTAATCCCTAAGCCGACAAAGCCAAATAGCTAGTTCATTAACGCATAGCAAAAGACTTAAATAGAGACATCTAACGTACAAGAGAAGTAATTATGAAAAACGTCACCATGTTCGGTATCAAAAACTGCGATACCATTAAAAAAGCCAAAAAGTGGCTAGAGCAGAATAACATTGAATATACCTTCCACGATTATCGTCAAGACGGAATAGACTCGCAGTGGTTAAAAACAGCGATGTCAGAATTAGGGTGGGAAGTTGTTTTGAACAAACGTGGAACAACCTACAGACAATTAGATCAAGACATTAAAGACAACATGGATGAAGCAACTGCACATGAAGTGATGCTAGCGCAACCAGCCATGATTAAGCGCCCTATTCTTGCCGTAAACGATTCACTGTTTATTGGTTTTAAAGCTGAGCAATATAGCGAGATTTTTGAATCATAATATGACTACTAATAATCTGTTTCATAAAGAAACCATTCAATTAACGAAAGCGCTCATTGAAAGGCAATCAGTTACACCAGAAGACGCAGGATGTCAGCAATTAATGGATGATTACCTTTCCCCATTAGGTTTTAACATCGAGTCCATGTATTTCGTTGACACGTTAAATATGTGGGCTAGAAAAGGTAACGAGGGCCCTGTCTTCTGTTTTGCCGGACACACAGACGTGGTTCCAGTTGGTGACCCAAGTCACTGGAAAACACCACCATTCACACCAACGGTTATCGATGGTCACATTCATGGGCGTGGCGCTGCTGACATGAAAGGCTCGCTTGCTGCAATGTTGGTCGCGACCAAACGTTTTGTGACTGACTATCCAGACCACAAAGGCAGTATTGCTTTTTTGATCACGAGTGATGAGGAAGGCCCTTTTATCAATGGCACGACTCGAGTTATTGATACATTAGAAGCACGTAATGAAAAAATAGATTATTGTATCGTCGGCGAGCCATCGAGCACCAACTACTGCGGAGATATCGTTAAAAATGGCCGTCGTGGTTCACTCACTGCTTATTTAAAAGTGAAAGGCGTGCAAGGACATGTGGCGTACCCTCATTTGGCTTCCAACCCAATTCATTTATCAGCACCGTTTTTAGCTGAACTCACACAAATGACGTGGGATGAGGGAAATGATTATTTTCCGCCAACTACGATGCAAATATCTAATATGAACGGCGGAACAGGTGCCGGAAATGTCATTCCAGCAGATGTCGATATCCAGTTTAACTTTAGATATTCAACGGAAGTCACCGCTGAGATTTTAAAAGCCAAAGTGGTAGAGCTATTAGAAAAGCGCAGTTTAACCTTTGAATTAGATTGGATTCACAATGGCCAGCCGTTTTTGACCGACAAAGGTACATTGTTAGAGTCGGTCAACGAAGCCATTACCAAAGTTGTGGGTAAACCGGCAGAGCTCAGTACGTCTGGAGGAACCTCTGACGGTCGCTTCATTGCGCCTACTGGCGCTCAAGTTATTGAACTTGGTCCATGTAATGCAACCATCCACAAAGTCGACGAAAACGTCAGTATTAAAGACTTAGAGGACTTAACAGATATGTATTACCACACCCTAATTGGATGTTTGACATAACATGTCCCCAACCTCTGATAAAGCAGCTAAAACAGATCGTATGCAAATTGACGCTAAGACTAAGAAACAAGAAGTTATCGATACTGACCATGTAGACAGTATGGTAATGGACTCTTCCCATGTCTCGCTTAACAGTTTGCACCAATTTTTATTTGGTTTGTCAGAGGCACATTTGGCAAATGTTCAAGGTGGTTCAGTTACACAAGAAAACCCAAACACCCAGTTATTAAATCAAAACGTAATAGCTGATTATTTAGCACTTCAAAAAGCCGCCAAGTCCGCTGGTTTTAATTTGCGAATAGCAAGCGGCTTTCGCAGTTTTGAACGTCAGGTCGCTATTTGGAATAAAAAGTATCAGGGTCTGTTACCTGTCTTTGATAAAGCCGGTCAACTCATTGATATGAATCAGTGCACCGAGGATGAAAAGGTTTTTGCTATTTTAACGTTTAGTGCATTACCGGGTTTGAGCCGTCATCATTGGGGCACAGACTTCGACTACTACGATCCCCAATTATTAGGTGACAGAAAACTTCAACTAATCGAAGAAGAATATGAGCCTAGTGGTATATTTGGTACTTTAAATCAATGGCTAGATGACAACTTAGCCGAATTTGGTTTTTTTAAGCCTTATCGGCATTACAACCAAGAAGTAAAAGGCATTTCGGCCGAACCTTGGCACCTTTCCCATATCAAAACGAGTCAGATACTTTTTAATGAATTGTCAAAGCTAGACAAAGGCGTATTATTGGCGGTACTCCAACAACATAACGTGTCCGGTTTGGAAGCAATAGCGGCAAATGTAGATGAAATTATTCATCGTTTTGCACTGACCATTTGCAAGCCGTAATTTTAAACCGTTAACTTGTATAAAATAAAAGTGAATAGAATATGTGGGTAGCCCTAATCGTTATAGCTTTAGTCCTTGGTGTTATTGTCAGTAACATCATGTTACTCAAACACACCGCGAATATGTCGATGAAAAACGTCAATCAAGATCCAATCGAAAAAGCGCGTAAATTGCACGAAGAACGCAAAAACAAAAACATCGACGATTAATCTTCTATCGCGGCCAACGCCTCCGCGATGCGTTTTTCATGGTTGGCTTGCCATTCCTCTAAGGTCATTTCCGCTTCTTTTTTGGCTTTGGTGTGTGCTTTTTCGAATATCATTTGAGCGTCTGCTTGAGGTAAGACGACAACGCCCTCTTCATCTGCCACAACGATATCCCCAGAGTTAATGGTAACATTTCCAACAGTTACAGGAACATTGAGTGGGCTTTTCACTTTCTTTTGGCCTGGGACCGGAAACACACCTTTGGCAAACACAGGAAAGTTCATGTCTCTCACTTCCTGAACATCTCTTATCACACCATCGACAACAAAACCTTTTATACCTCGCTTTTGCGCCACGGCGCAGACGTTTCCTCCAGCAACAGCAAAATTGGTATCGCCACCATCAACCACAATAATTGAACCAGAAGGCGCTTCATAGATTGCCTGATGCATCATGAGATGATCGCCAGGCACTAACTGAACAGTAAAAGCAGGACCGCTAATTCTGGGACTCGTTGCCAACAAAGGCCGAATAGCAAAATCCATGAACTTTGAACGCTCTACTATGTTTCCATAATCTGGCGTACCCAAAGAACCGTAATCTGGAGTTTGTTTATGTGATTGGCTTTGAGATTGATTTTGTGATGAGTCCGGTGACATGTTCGCATTCCTTCAGGCTAACGTGGAGTTACCTTACTATGCGTTTGGAACTTCCATAATGCAATCGATCTGATAATCACAAGTCAGTTTTTGTTTCAGATAATTAACATTTTCTCGGCCAATTTCGCTTTCAGGCTCAATAAAGTTAGCAACCCAGCCAACCAGTTTACAGCCACTTGCTTCTATCGCTTGGGCCGTTAATAACGCATGATTCAAACAACCAAGCCTTACTCCAACAACCATAACAACAGGAATAGATTGCTCAGCCACCCAGTCAGACAATAGCTCTTTGTTATTAAGTGGTAAATGCCACCCGCCTGCGCCTTCAATGAGCACTTTATAACCATCCGTTTTAGCCATTTTTTTGGCTGCTAACCATGCTTTAGTTACTTGTTTCGAGGATAACTCAAGACCAGCTCGGCTTGCGGCTATGTGTGGTGCAATCGCTTCGTCAAAAACGATAGGATTAATTTGGTCGATACCAAAACGCCCTTTTGATGCTTTGTACAATTCAACGGCATCTTCGTTTAGTCGAAGCGAATTATTAGCATCACTAGCTAATAACTCATCAAAGTCATTATTTGAGTTGAAATTGGTGATAGACTCGGTGCCCGCAGAGATTGGTTTAAATGGAAAAACGATGGTTTTTTGGCGAAGCATTTCCTGAATGATCAAGCTACTACTATAAGTTTTACCAACTTCGGTATCCGTTCCTGTCACAAAAATGTGAGGATGCGATTCAAACAGTTTTTGTAGCTTTGTATTTGTTGTCATGCTTAAGCTCTTTTTCTAGACTAAATTTATATTTTTTCGTTTCAAAATGGATTAAAAAATGATGACTAAAATGGCTTGGTTAGCTTAATGGTAAGTGTTTTATAGGTCGCGCTGATTTTATTACTGCTTTGACAACAGAACTGCGCTTGATATGCCGCTTCCATCTGCTGCCACTTAGCTTTAGTAACTAAGCCTTTTCTCTGACGACCCTTGACTAAATTTGCACCAAGCGATTTTAATTCACGAGCCAATTGTTTGGCATTGTCGTACCAATAAACTAAGTCCTCTTGGTATAGCTCTACAGCCTGCCAGTGTTGACCTTGAACTATCTCGTTTAGATCTTCGAGGGTTTCATAAGCATGGACATGCACATCGTCGTCAACACTCTGCCAAGACTGAGCCAGCTCAAATAAGCTACCTGGCAACAAGGTGCTAATGACAGCTTCTCCACCCGGCTTAAGAACTCGCAATATTTCACTTGTAACCTCAGCAAAGTCGCACCATTGGATCATTAAATTAGAAAACACCAAATCAATACTCTTATCCAAAAAAGATAACTGGTGACTATCTAAGTTGAGCTTTGAGTGATCACTTTTGTGTTCTTGCAGCATGCCAAGTGCCAAATCAGCACTGATTAAATACGAACCGTTGTGTTGCAACTGTTTGGTAAATAAACCTGGACCGCATCCCAAATCGAGCACAATACAGTCGTCGGCTAGTTGGCGTTTGTCGATTAACGAGTAAAGTCTATTACCTAAATCACGTTGTAAACTCGCGTGTTCGACATATGTGGGGGCAGAAGAACCAAAGTTTTTAGCTATCGCATTCATTTCTTGCCTCCTCGAACGACACACACAAACACTCAACTAAAAGCTTGATATCACTAGCTTTATGTTCGCTTGTAATGGTTACGCGTAACCGAGCCTGTCCTTTTGAAACGGTTGGGGTGCGCATTGCAGCAACGCAAAACCCCTTTTCCCTTAATTTTTTAGACATTAAAAGCGTTTGCTCTTCCGAGCCTATGAGAATTGGTTGAATCGCCGTCGAACTGTGTGGTTTTGTGTGCTCAGGTAGCTGGTCTTTCTCAACTGCAATGTCTACCAATTTTTTAAATTCACTAATATTACTTTGTAGTAATTGTTGGCGTTGGTTTTCGCTTTGAAGCTTATTCAAATTGAATAGAGTTGCGCGTGTTTGTAGTGGTGATAACGCAGTTGAGTAAATAAACTCTTTAGCAAAGTTTTCAATTAAACGCTTTAATGGCTTTTTAAGAATAAGTGCTGCACCTTGACTGCCCAACGCTTTTCCAAAGGCAATCAAGTAAGCATCAACATCTTGGAAATTCACGTTTTGAGCCGTAAGGCTGTTACCCACGAGATTCGGGGAGTCTGTCATCTCGTAATTTACCGATTTAGAGGTTGATGCCGATAGCGACGGTTGCGAAGATTGCGTTAAATCAAAACAACCAAATCCATGTGCATCATCGATAAATAACAGTCCGCACGCTTGTTTTTTGATTTCAACTAAATCAGCAATTGGTGCGGTATCACCGTCCATGCTAAACACGCCTTCGGTTATGATGACTGACGGAATTGGATTGTCTGTGTTAGTGGTGTTAGCTGTACTAGAAGTGACTTTTGCGTTGGTTTTTCCAGACGAGTCCACTTCCACGTTAACTTTGTTACGTAACTGAGCCTTTCCTATTAGCTCTACTAAATGGCTTGAGTCATTGTGCCTAAAACGTTTATGGACTATTCCTTTATTTGCAAGGCTCACATCAACGCCTGCTTTGATTAAAGAGGCATGATTGAGTTTGTCCTGATAAATGTGTGCGTCCGAAAACGCGGCAGCAAAAGCATTGATAAAAGCCTGGTTGGCCGCAAAACCGCTACTAAATAATAAACAGTCAAATTCATCTTCTGTGCCATTGGCACCAACAGCCTCTAATAACGCGTGTTGCAATTCTCGATGGCAAACTTGTGTGCCTGTTACTAATGGGCTGGCCATACTGCCACTTTTCACTGACTCATTGCGATGCTGATCCGAAAAATCAGTTAAATCAAAGTCCGAAGCTAATCCTAAATAATCGTTACTACTAAAGTTAAGCAACTCACTACCCGCCGTTAACACTTGATCCGCGCTGGCCCTTTCATAACAATGCGTCGAACGCAGTAATCGGTCCTGCTCGCGCTTTTGCATTAAAACGTCTATTTGATTAAAAAGCGCATGCGCTTGATAAGAAGTGCAGTTTGGTTGACCTTCCAAACCTGACTTCTTTCCTGGCGTAAGTTGCTGGTGCTGCTTAGGCTTCATAGAACAGTTCTTTGTCTTCACTTTTGTGTTGATCGTTTAGTTGCTCTATTAACGCAGCTTCTTTAGTTTCATCAGAGTAGTCTTTGGTTTGCTCTGAGTTTATTCCCAACTTCTTAAATAGCTTCTTATCAAAATGTTCATCTGGGTTTGCCGTCGTCAATAACTTACAGCCGTAGAAAATAGAGTTGGCACCAGCCATAAAGCACATCGCTTGCATTTGTTCATTCATGCCTTCACGACCCGCTGACAAACGAACATAAGACTTAGGCATCATGATACGAGCAACCGCAATGGTACGAATAAACTCGAATGCCTCTAAGTCATCAACTGAATCTAACGGCGTGCCTTCTACTTTAACTAACATGTTAATCGGTACACTTTCTGGGTGACGTGGTAAGTTCGCAAGCGCCATTAATAAGCCGTGGCGATCTTTAGCACTTTCACCAAGACCGACAATACCGCCAGAGCATACATTCATACCTGCTGAACGAACGTTCTCTAACGTACTCAAACGGTCTTCATAAGTACGTGTCGTGATAATGTCACCGTAGTATTCAGGAGACGTATCTAAGTTGTGGTTATAGTAGTCTAAACCCGCTTCTTTTAACGCAAGCGCTTGCTCTTTACTTAACATACCAAGCGTCATACACGTCTCGAGTCCAAGCTCTTTAACGCCTTTGATCATTTCAATCACATAAGGCATATCGCGGTCTTTCGGGTTACGCCACGCCGCGCCCATACAAAAACGAGTTGAACCAATTTCTTTGGCTTCTTTTGCTCGCTTTAATACTTTTTCAACTTCTAATAGTCGTTCTTTTTCCAGGCCAGTGGAATAACGCGCACTTTGTGGGCAGTATTTACAGTCTTCTGGACATGCACCTGTTTTGATTGAAAGCAGAGTACTAACTTGCACATGGTTTGGGTCAAAGTGTTCTCTGTGCACTAACTGTGCTTTAAACATTAAGTCATTAAATGGCAATTCAAATAGCGCTTTTACTTCTTCATGCTTCCAATCGTTTCTGATTTCAGCGGTCATGCCTGTCTCCAAAGTGATTTTGTTTTAGCGGGTGTCGATACATTGCCAACACCTCGGGGTTGTTTTTTAAAGTGGGTTTAGTCTATCCTCCGCCTAAACCTTGTCAAAGCCACAAAACAACACAAGTTTACAAAAGGTGAATAAATGAACAACAAAAACACAGGTCTTACCAACGAAACGCCGTTTTTATCAAAAAAACAGGCATTGAGCCCTGCGGAAGTTGGGTTAACAAGCTCTGTGGATTTATCGTTTGACCAAGATCATTTGTGGCATCCCTATACTTCGATGACACAACCGTTGCCCGTGTACCCAGTTACAAGTGCCGAAGGTGTTTGTATTCATTTAGAAACGGGTGAAAAGCTGATTGATGGTATGTCGTCTTGGTGGTCAGTTATTCACGGCTACAACAACCAAACTATTAATAACGCCATCACTCACCAGTTACAAAACATGAGTCATGTTATGTTTGGTGGTTTGACTCATACGCCTGCCGTTGAGCTTGCCAAAAAGCTTGTTGAATTGACTCCGCAAGGATTAGAAAAAGTATTTTTGGCGGACAGTGGTTCCGTCTCTGTTGAAGTCGCACTTAAGATGGCTATTCAGTATCAATTGGGTAAAGGTTTTCAAAATAGAAATAAATTTGTGACCTTGAGTCACGGCTATCACGGTGACACTTTTGGTGCGATGGCGGTGTGTGACCCCGTTAATTCAATGCATAGTCTTTACAAAGGCATGCTAGCTGAAAACTATTTTGTCGAAAGTCCTAAAAGCAAACCTTGTGATGAGTTTGATCCTGCTGATCTATTACCATTGGAGGAATGCCTAAAACAGAACAGTCACAAAATCGCGGCGTTAATATTAGAGCCGGTGGTGCAAGGTGCTGGTGGCATGCGTTTTTATCACCCAGAGTTTTTAAGCCGTGCTAAAACTCTTTGTGAAGATTATGGTGTGCTGTTAATCGCCGATGAAATTGCCACAGGTTTTGGTCGAACAGGTAAACTCTTCGCTTGCGAGCACGCCAATATAACGCCAGACATCATGTGTTTAGGCAAGGCAATAACCGGTGGCTATATGACATTAGCAGCCGCTCTGTGTACCAAAGAGGTTGCCAATGGTATTAGTGCCTGTGAAGCTGGCGTTTTGATGCACGGCCCTACATTTATGGGTAATCCTTTAGCTTGTGCCGCAGCAAATGCAAGTCTTGCTTTGTTAGAGCGAGGTGATTGGCAATCTCAAGTGAATTCTATTGAATCGGAGTTAATTGATGGGCTGACGCCTGCTAAAGCTCTACCGTCAGTCGCAGATGTACGTATCATGGGTGCTATTGGCGTTATCGAAATGAAAGAGTCCGTCGATGTTGCTTCAATACAAAAGGAGTTTATTAAAAAAGGTATTTGGGTTCGCCCTTTTGGCAAGCTTATTTATGTGATGCCGCCTTATGTCATTACTGAGTCAGAATTAGAGCACCTAACAACGGCACTTGTCAGCGTTGTTAAAGGCTTATAACCGCAATAAAAGCGACCACTACAACTAACAAAAACACCACATTGTATCTTTGGTGATCAGTTTTGCGTTTACTACGCAGCTGATTCACCACAATGGTTAACGCACTCAAAAAAACACTGACATAGAGAGTCACGTACAAATAACTTTTGTATTGCTGAACCCAGTGTTCTCTAATTGGAATATTGTGGAACTCAAGAATAATGTTGTTTAACTCTGGCCTTGCATAGTGAAAGATAGCCAGTGAAACAACAAAAATTCCCCAAGATGAAACATTACATATATTGACCAGTTTGCTCAGCCAATCAGGACCTTCACGGCGGTCTACACCATCCCAACTTTTTTTCGTTGGTTGGATAGAGTTTTCTTGGTTTTGTCCTGTCGACATTGCTTTACTTCCCTAATGTGACTAATAAATAGTCATAAACTACAAATTGCTCAATTTACTTTGGTGGATACTCTAATATCACTTGTATCTAAATGACAACTAAGTAAGATTACCACCTATTTATTTTAAAACAGATTTAATTAGCAGACTCAAAAATCATGGCACATCACTCAGTAAAATCATTACTAGCTGGCGATATTGACGCTGGCGAGATCGTAACAGTAAAAGGCTGGATCCGTACTAAGCGTGACTCTAAAGCCGGAATCTCATTTTTAGCCGTTCACGACGGTTCTTGTTTTGACCCTATTCAAGCTGTTGTTCCTAATGAATTACCGAATTACGAAGATGTGACCAAGCTTACTACAAGCTGTTCTGTAATCGTGACTGGTACCTTGGTTCAATCTGAAGGTAAAGGTCAATCTCTTGAAATACAAGCAGAAAACGTTGAGATCGTCGGTTGGGTAGAAAACCCTGATACGTATCCAATGGCTGCTAAGCGCCACTCAATTGAATACTTGCGAGAGCACGCTCATCTGCGTCCACGTACGAACATCATCGGTGCGGTTGCACGTGTTCGTAACTGCTTGTCACAAGCAATTCACCGTTTCTTCCACGAACAAGGTTACTACTGGGTTTCTACTCCTATTATCACTGCATCGGACTGTGAAGGTGCCGGTGAAATGTTCCGTGTTTCTACCCTAGACATGGTGAACACACCGCTAACAGACGAAGGCAAAGTTGACTACAGCCAAGATTTCTTTGGTAAAGAAGCTTACCTTACCGTTTCTGGTCAGCTTAATGGTGAAACCTATGCTTGTGCGTTAAGCAAAATTTATACTTTCGGCCCAACATTCCGTGCTGAGAACTCAAACACAAGTCGTCACTTAGCTGAATTCTGGATGATTGAACCAGAAGTCGCGTTTGCTGACTTGAATGACATCGCTCAATTGTCAGAAGACATGTTGAAGTACGTATTCAAAGCGGTACTGGAAGAATTACCAGATGACATGAAGTTCTTCGAACAACGTGTAGAAAAAGACGCAATCAAACGTTTAGAGCAAGTTATTAACTCTCCTTTTGTTCGTATGGACTACACTGACGCTATCGATATTCTATTGAAGTCAGGTAAGAAATTCGAATTCCCTGTTGAGTGGGGTATTGATTTATCGTCTGAGCACGAGCGTTACTTAGCAGAAGAACATGTAGGCGCGCCGATCATCATGCAAAACTATCCGCGTGATATCAAAGCCTTCTACATGCGTCAAAATGACGATGGCAAAACAGTGGCCGCGATGGACGTATTAGCACCGGGTATTGGTGAAATCATCGGTGGTTCACAACGTGAAGAACGTTTAGACGTATTTGATGCTCGTTTAGAAGAAATGGGCTTAGACAAAGAAGATTACAGCTGGTATCGCGATTTACGTCGTTACGGCACAGTACCACACTCAGGATTTGGTTTAGGATTCGAGCGTTTGGTTGCCTACGTAACTGGCATGCAAAACGTCCGTGACGTTATTGCTTTCCCTCGTGCTCCTGGCACAGCAAACTATTAATATTTAGGAAAGACATGAACTTAATTGGTGTAGAACTTAACAATAAAGAAGCCGTCATTGTTCTAATGAGTTTGAATGAAGGCTTATTTAACGTTAAAGAATGCCGTACCCGAGGGATTGAGTTACGTGATCCGGAAAATGCGGAAGGCATCCAAGCCTTCCAATTCCAGTTCAAAAAAGTAATCGAAGATTACAAGATTGACACGGTTGTCATCAAACAGCGCCCAATGAGAGGCAAGTTTTCAGGCAGTGCAAATAGTTTCAAAATGGAAGCGGCTATTCAGCTTATAGACGGCATAAATGTTGAAATGGTGAGTAACAAGGACATCAAAGAAACGTTAAAAGAAACGCCGCTTGGTTACACGATGAAAGACCTAGAGCTTCGTCAATTCCAAGAACAAGCGTTTAATGCAGCTTACACATTTGCACTTAACAAAAAATAATAAAAATTATAAGTAAATGAATAAACGGCTTTTAGTCATTGATGATGCCGAGGAAATTCTTCGGCTCTTCAAAACATTGTTAGCAGATTTTGGTTTGTATGACGTAACAACCGCTAATAATGGTAAAGACGCGGTTAATGAGCTTTTAACCAATCGTTACGACCTGGTAATTTTGGATATCGAATTACCCGACATCAATGGCAAACAAATTCTCGATACGATTAACGTAGAGAAATTAGACGTACCCGTTGTTATGTGTTCTGCACATAACTCAGTGGACAACGTTCAAGCGACGTGGGAAATGGGTGCTAAAGGATTTTTATCTAAGCCTGTAGACCGACACAAGTTACAAAATCTGTTAGAAAGAATTGGAATTATTTCATGACAAGTGCCCTTCTACTAAGTGCATCTCGTGCTGACAATACGGGTTATTTAGAGCACACTCTTCCTCTCATCTCTTCATTTTTAAATATTGACCAAAGTGCAGCGACTGCAGAAGTCAATAACGAAGAGCAAAATGTACTTTTTATTCCGTATGCTGGTGTGTCTATCTCTTTTGATGACTACACCCATCAAGTCGAACAAGCATTAGCATCTTTACCACTCAATATTAAAGGCATACATGAGTTTGACTCAAATGATGCGGCTTTTGATTATGCCGACGTAATCCTGGTGGGCGGTGGTAATACATTTGTATTGCTAGACAGACTTTACCAAAATGGCGTATATGAGCTTATTCAAAAAGCAGTAGCTTCTGGTACAAAATACATTGGCTGGAGTGCAGGTTCTAACATTGCTGGGCTGTCTATTAAAACAACCAATGACATGCCTATCGTTGAGCCTCAGTCATTCAAAGCTTTGAGTCTATTACCTATTCAGTTGAATCCACATTACACTGATTTTAAGCCACCTGGCCATCATGGTGAAACAAGGCAAATGAGAATTGAAGAGTTCATGGTCATGCAACCGCATACGCCAGTCATTGGTATTCAAGAAGGCACCGCCTTGGAATACCAAGATAATGTATTAAAATTAGTAGGTAATAAACCGGCTTATATTTTTAAAAATGGCGAAAAACAAACAGTCGAAACGGCACAGCAGCTAAATTCGCTGTTAGGTTTGTAATATGCAAAACACCATTATTGACTCTATCAATCATGTAAAACTCAGTGCGACAAACGTATCTATTTTGCATACTCCTCGTCAGTACAAAGAGCAGTTATTGCGCCTTATCAGCACCGCAAAACAGCGTATTTATATTACTGCACTTTATTTACAAGATGATGAGGCGGGACGAGAAATACTGGACGCCTTGTACGATGCCAAAGCCAACAACCCTGACTTAGAAATTAACGTTTTTGTTGACGCGCATCGTGCCCGTCGAGGTTTAATTGGCGAAAAAGAGCATGAGGGTAATCGTGCTTTATACCTTAAATATCGTGAAGAGCACGGTGACAACATCCACATCTATGGTGTTGCGGTAAAACCAAAAGAATTATTTGGCGTGTTACACCTAAAAGGCATGGTGTTTGACGATACCTTGTTTTATACAGGAGCATCGATTAATGACATTTACCTTCATCAAGGCGAACGATACCGTTCAGATCGCTACTACCTGTTTAATAGTAAGTCAATTGCAAATAGCTTTGTGGAATATTTAGAGCAAGTATTTGTACAGTCTGCATTGGCACCAAAGTTAAATACGCCCAAATTTCCTGATGTCGCCGAGCTAAAGAAAAAGATTGGTAAACTGCGCCGTTATTTAACCAATAGCCACTACAAAATTGAAAAGGCGAAAGAGCTTGAGTATCAAGAATCTGAAACGCCTCTACTTATCGAGCCTCTTGTCGGTTTTGGTCGAAGAAAAAATCAGCTCAACGGAAAAATAAGGCAGCTAGTCCAACAAAGTGAACAACACATCACCATGTTCACCCCTTATTTCAACTTACCTAAAGTACTGATCAGAGATGTTGCGAAAGCATTAAAACGCGGTGTAAAAGTTGAGATTACTGTTGGCGACAAAACAGCGAATGATTTTTATATTCACGACCAAGAAAAATTCAGCACCATCGGTATAGTCCCGTACATCTATGAGATCTTGTTGGTACGTTTTGCCAAGCGTTGGAAAAAATACATAGATAATGGTCAATTGGTTATTCGTTTGTGGAAACACGACTGTAATAGTTACCACCTAAAAGGCATCATTGTTGATCAACGATATCACTTGGTAACAGGTAGCAATATCAACCCGCGCGCTTGGGCACTGGACTTAGAAAATGGTCTTTTGATTGACGATAAAGAAAAGCAATTAATGGACAGTGTGACGAGAGAGTTAGAGTTAATCTACGAACACACAAGTGTTGTTCAAGATTATAATCAACTTGATAGTGTCAAAGACTACCCTACTAAGCCGCAAAAGTTACTTAATAAATTGCGCATGACGCAAATAGATAAAATCCTAAAACGCCTGCTTTAAGTAGGCGTTTTCAAACGATTGTTTACATCACGACTTTGTTTGATTAATTCATCATCGTGACCTTTAAAAGTCTTTGCTGCACGGTCATACAACACAACATTGACGGCTGCCGCCAAATTTAAACTTCCCTTAGTTGGCATATAAACAACCGCGTCCGCCACATCAACCACTTCTTGTTTTAATGAGCCGTCTTCAGGTCCAAAGACATAAAACGCGTTTTCTGGATGTTCAAACTCAGGTAGCGGCGTTGCCCCTTCCACAAAATCTATACAGATTAATTTTGTGCCTTCTGGCTTTTCAGCTATAAAGTCTTCAACGTGAGTCAGACCGATATTTTCAAGGTTGTTTTGCGTATCGGTGTAGTGCTTTTTGGCAATATTGTAACGATTACCCGTGTACAAAATTTGTGGCACTTCATAACAACCAGCGGCTCGAAGAATGGCACCGACGTTGGTTGGGCTTTTAGGATTGGTAAGACAAATGGATACGGCTTGATTGTCCATTGTGTTCCTTAGAAATTAAAAACTGGCCGACTATTTTAAATTTAATCAAAATAATTAGCCAGTTTAATCAACAAGGCATTAGATCTTCGCGGCTAATTCAGCACCTTGGCGAATAGCGCGTTTGGCATCAAGTTCAGCAGCAACTGAAGCACCGCCAATAATTTGTACTTTTTGACCTTTATCTTCTAATTCTTTCGCTAGAGAATTGTTCGATAGCTGACCAGCACAAACAACAACGTTATCAACTTCCAATAACTGTTCTTTGCCATCAATCGCGACTAATAAGCCTGCTTCGGAGTAGGATTTGTACTCAACTGAGTTAAGCATTTTAACCCCAGCGCGTTTAAGCTCGGTGCGGTGGACCCAACCACTGGTTTTACCAAGACCGCCACCCACTTTAGATGACTTACGTTGCATTAGGTACACTTCGCGATCGACTTTCTCATCTTGCATTGGTTTAATTGCGCCACGCTCTGAGTAGTCTTTGTCTACGCCCCAATAATCTAACCAAGCTTCCAAATCTAAAGTATGAGATTTTGGCTGAGTTAAAAATGCTGAAACATCAAAACCGATGCCGCCAGCACCAATGACTGCCACGCGTTTACCGACTTCTTTGCGGTCGCGCAACACGTCTAAGTAACTCATAACATTAGGGTGGTCAAAACCAGGTAACGTAAGCTCTCTTGGATTAATACCCGTCGCAACAATGACTTCATCAAAACCTTGTGAAACTAACGATTCGGCCGTTTGTTTTTCACCAAGGTGCAGATTAACACCCGTATCTTTTAGACGATTATTGAAGTACCGAATCGTTTCGTGGAACTCTTCTTTACCCGGAATCGTTTTGGCGATATTAAATTGGCCACCAACTTCATGGCTTTGGTCAAATAAGTGAACTTCATGACCACGCTCTGCGGCATAACACGAGAACGCCATGCCTGCTGGGCCTGCGCCTACAACAGCCAACTTCTTTTTGTTAACAACGGTTTTGAATACGAGCTCTGTTTCATAACCAGCACGCGGGTTTACTAAACAGGTCGCTTGTTGTTGTTTGAATACATGATCCAAACATGCCTGGTTACAAGCAATACAGGTATTGATTTTATCGGCTTGGCCATTGGCTGCTTTTTCTACAAACTTTTCATCGGCTAATAAAGGACGAGCCATTGAGACCATATCCGCCTGACCATCCGCTAATATTTGCTCAGCAATTTCAGGCGTATTGATACGGTTAGTTGTGATAACTGGAATATCAACTTCTTGACGAACGCGCTCACTAATCCAGGTAAAGGCTTTTCTTGGTACCGAAGTTACGATGGTAGGGATTCGCGCTTCGTGCCAACCGATGCCCGTATTAAGAAGTGTCACACCGGCCGCTTCTAATAGCTTGGCTAATTGAATGACTTCTTCAAATGTAGAGCCATTGTCAACCAAGTCCAGCATAGATAAACGGAAAATGATAATGAAGTCATCACCCACGGTTTCACGTATTTCTCTTACAATCTCAAGCGCGATACGCGTGCGGTTCTCAAAACTACCGCCATATTCATCAGTACGCTTATTGGTTTTAGGAGCAATAAACTGATTGATCAAATAGCCTTCTGAGCCCATTACTTCAACCCCATCGTAACCCGCCTTTTTCGCTAGTTTTGCGCAATTAGCAAAGTCTTTCACGGTTTTACGAATACCGCGTAACGATAGAGCTTTAGGTTTAAATGGTGAGATTGGTGCTTTAATCGCAGAAGCAGAAACGCTAAAAGGATGATACGCGTAACGACCTGTGTGTAAAATCTGTAAGCAGATTTTTCCGTCAGCTTCGTGAACGGCCTCAGTAATCTTGCGGTGTTTACCAACGTGCCAAAAGTGACTAAGTTGTGCACCTCTTGGTTCAACACGTCCAGCAAAATTAGGTGCAATTCCGCCTGTTACGATTAATCCAACTCCGCCTTTTGCACGTTCTTTATAGAAGGATGCTAAGCGGTTGAAGCCATTTTTTTGTTCTTCTAACCCAATGTGCATCGAGCCCATTAGCACTCGGTTTTTTAATGTGGTAAAACCAAGATCAAGTGGTTGTAATAAATGAGGATATGACATGTTGCAAACCCGTATAACCTGTTTAAACTGTCTGAGACTTTAACCGACTACTGGTCGGACTTCAATATATTAATTTTACTAGCGTTTCGGCCACAACGTTATACAAATAGCCTAAATTTAAGGCTGTTAACTCATTTTGTTACACCTGAACACTGGTAAAGCGCTTTATTCTATTCAACAATACAATTAGGCGAATTGCTCTTATTAACTATATTAGGACTTACGGATGTCTAACGAGATTTCAAAGAATAAGAATTGGTTTGTAGATATTTTAAAAGCGTGTTGGGGTGTGCTCAACTTCACCCGTAAAGCGGTGTTAAATATCATATTTATTATTCTAGCTGTGATTATCATTGGCGCCATTTCTTTTGATAATAAAGAAAAGCCAATTATCTTTGCCCAGAA
>NZ_CEYNSH010000028.1:41233-43565 GCF_982872775.1 Psychrosphaera sp.
TATATCCGCAACGACATGTCAGAAGAAGCCAAAGCAGCAAACCGTCAATGGTTGTCAGTATTATGGGATCATTACAAACGCGACGTTGCAGAATTACGTCAGTTAACCGACGAAAACTTTGATGAAACATTAGAAGCATTTTTGACTAAGTTTAAAGATGCTGGCGGCGATTTTGCGCAATACGCGTTAAGCAACAAGCTAATTGACTCGGTGATGACCCACCAAGAGTTCGAAGCACATTTAAAAGCCAAATTAGAAACATCAGAACCAAACGTTATTGCCTTTAACGACTACCTTAACTTTGTTGGCCAACAATTAGTTATCCCTGCTCAAGACAAAGTAGCAATCGTTGTAGCCAACGGTACTATTTATGATGGTATTAAAAAGCCAGGCTCCGTTGGCGGTCATTCAACCGCTGAGCTATTGAAAATGGCTCGTGAAGACAAGTCTGTTAAGTCGGTTGTTTTACGTGTAAACAGCCCAGGCGGAAGTGTTTTTGCGTCGGAAGTAATTCGCAATGAAGTCGAAGCACTAAAAGCGGCTGGTAAGCCTGTTGTTGCATCAATGAGTAGTATGGCGGCTTCAGGTGGCTACTGGATTTCAGCTTCTGCTGACGAGATTTGGGCTTCTCCAACAACAATTACTGGCTCTATTGGTATTTTCGGTATGTTCATGACCTATGAAAATGCGCTTGGCCACATTGGTATCAATACTGATGGCGTTGGTACCACTGAATACGCTGGGTTCACCATGACTCGTGCCCTTCCTGAAAAACTAGGCCAAATCATTCAGTTATCAATTGAACAAGGTTATAACGAGTTCTTAACGCTTGTTGCGACCGAACGCAACATGACGGTTGAAGAAGTCGATCGCATTGCGCAAGGTCGTGTTTGGTCTGGTGAAACGGCAAAAGAACATGGACTAATTGATAACTTAGGTTATTTAGAAGATGCGATTGCTGCTGCTGCGCGTCTTGCTGAAATTGAAGACTACTCTGTAGAGACGATCAAAAAACCAGTGAAAGGTTTTGATAAAGTGATTCAAGAGTTATTGGGCGTCGCCAAAGTAACCTTTGGTTATGAACCTGAAGTCGCTCAACCTTCACAGCTAAAATCTGTTATTTCACGTGTGTTTAATCAAACGTCTGAGTGGTTGGAGTTCAACGATCCGAACCATGCTTATATTTACTGTATCGAATGTACTGCAGTAAAATAACACGATGAAAAAAAGAATATACATAGCTTATACCGGCGGTACGATTGGTATGAAGAAATCTCAACAGGGTTACATCCCTGTTGAGGGTTACATCACAGATGTAGTAAATACCCTACCAGAATTGTTCCGCGCTGAAATGCCAGAGTTTGTCATCAATGAGTATTGCCCGGTCATAGACTCCAGCAATATGAAACCAAGTGACTGGCAAACCATCGCCGATGATATCGCGTCTGTTTACGACGATTTTGATGGCTTTGTTGTCCTTCATGGCACCGACACCATGGCGTATACTGCCTCAGCGTTATCATTTATGTTAGACAATTTAGACAAGCCTGTCATTGTTACAGGCAGTCAAATCCCTTTATCTGAAATACGCTCTGATGGCCAAGCCAACTTACTTAATTCGCTTTATTTGGCAGCACATTACCCAATTGCAGAAGTCAGCTTGTTCTTTAATAACAAACTGTATCGAGGCAATCGCTCAACCAAAGCTGACTCAACAGGTTTTAACGCGTTTGAAAGCCCTAATTTTGAGCCATTAGCTACCGCTGGGATCCAAATCAAAGTCGAACAAGGCGAAGTCGTTAAGCCTGGTCAACAAGCCCGGCCATTAAGCATCAACCGTATTAAAGAACAGCCAGTTGGTGTCATCACGCTGTATCCAGGTATTAGCCACCAAGTTATCGCCAATATTCTATCACAGCCCGTCAACGCCCTTATCATTCAAAGTTATGGTGTTGGCAACGCGCCACAAGATCCTTTACTCATTGGTGAAATCTGCTCTGCACACCAACGAGAAATCTTAGTCATCAACCGCACCCAATGCTTCAGAGGCCAAGTCAATATGGACGGCTACGCCACTGGCCATGTGCTCAAGGACGCAGGCGCCCTATCCGCCTCCGACATGACACTAGAAGCCTGCCTGACTAAGTTACACTATGTACTTAGCCAAGACTTGAGTTATCAAGAACGACGTGACTTGTTTGTGACTAATTTGAAGGGTGAAAGAAGTGAATAAATGGATTAAAAAAATTAAAAAAGGTTTGTAACTCGCGGTCTGCTTCAGACAAGGAACGGTCCTTCAGGCTTCGTTCGGCCAACTGCCGCTATGTGCCAA
>NZ_CEYNSH010000029.1:0-19222 GCF_982872775.1 Psychrosphaera sp.
ACTGGCGTTTCAATGATAACTTTACATAACAAGTCACCTACCGCACCGCTGCGAACAGACTTAACACCTTTACCACGAAGACGGAACATCTTGCCTGTTTGCGTTTCTTTTGGCACTTTCAATTTAGCGCGACCATCAAGAGTCGGAACTTCAATTTCGCCGCCAAGTGCTGCTGTAGTAAAACCAATTGGTACTTCACAATATAGGTTGTTACCATCGCGAACAAAGATTGGGTGATCTTTAACGTGAACTTGAACAAACAAGTCACCCGCCGGTGCACCGTTCATTCCGGCTTCACCTTCACCCGCTAAACGAATTCGGTCGCCTGTATCAACCCCAGCTGGAATCTTAACTGACAATGTCTTCGTCTTTTCAACGCGGCCTTGACCGTGACAGCTGTTACAAGGGTCAGAAATGATTTGGCCTTGACCTTTACACGTCGGACACGTTTGTTGAACCGCAAAGAAGCCTTGGCGCATTTGCACTTGTCCAGCACCGTGACACGTCGTACAAGTTTTTGGCTTCGAGCCTTTTTTGGCACCTGAACCATCACATGGCTCACAAGAAACCCAAGTTGGTACTTTAATTTCTAGTTCTTTACCACGTACAGCGTCTTCCAAACTCATCTCTAAGTTGTAACGCAAATCAGAACCGCGCTGTTGACGTTGACCGCCACCACCGCCGCGACGACCACCACCAAAGATATCGCCAAAAACATCGCCAAAGACGTCAGAGAAGTCTGCATGACCGCCGCCAAAGCCGCCGCCGCCATGACCCTGCTCAAATGCTGCGTGGCCGTATTGATCATACTGCTGACGCTTTTGTGCATCGGAAAGAATCTCGTAAGCCTCTTTCACTTCTTTGAATTTGATTTCTAAGTCTTTATCCCCTGCGGTACGGTCAGGGTGATACTTCATCGCTAAGCGCTTGTACGCTTTTTTGATCTCGCGTTCTGTAGCGCTTTTTTCTAGGCCAAGAACTTCGTAATAATCGCGTTTAGACATAATCCAAAAAGTACCTTCTATTTAACAAAAACAAGGGCGTATAAAACGCCCATGTTATTACAACTCCTGCTTATAACGGCAGTTGATGATTATTTTTTATCGTCGTTAACTTCTTCAAACTCAGCGTCAACAACATCATCGTCTGCAGCATTTGTTGCTTGTTCAGCACCGGCTTCGCCTGCGCCTTGTTGGCTTGCTGCTTTAGCTTGAGCAATTTCAACTAGCTTTTGAGATGCTTCCATCAACGCTTGCTGTTTTGCTTCAATCTCTTCTTTTGTACCAGACTTAGATGCATCTTTAAGCTCAGAAATCGCTTTTTCGATTGCTTCCTTGTCTTCTGCTGGAACTTCGTCACCCGCTTCTGCAAGTTGCTTCTCAGTTGCGTGCGCAAGACCGTCAGCTTGGTTACGAGCTTGTGCTAGCTCTTCAAACTTCTTATCTTCTTCTGCGTTCGCTTCTGCGTCGCGTACCATTGCATCGATCTCATCATCAGATAGACCTGAAGAAGCTTGGATAGTGATCTTTTGCTCTTTACCCGTGTCTTTGTCTTTAGCAGATACGTGTAGGATACCGTTCGCATCAACGTCGAAGATAACTTCGATTTGTGGAACACCACGTTGTGCTGGACGGATACCTTCTAGGTTGAACTGACCAAGAGACTTGTTGCTCGCCGCTTGCTTACGCTCACCCTGTAGTACGTGAATCGTTACTGCAGACTGGTTATCTTCTGCTGTAGAGAACGTTTGAGACTGTTTAGTTGGGATAGTTGTGTTCTTCTCGATAACCGGAGTCATCACGCCACCCATTGTCTCGATACCAAGTGATAAAGGCGTTACGTCTAGAAGAAGAACGTCTTTAACGTCACCAGATAAAACACCTGCTTGAGTCGCGGCACCAAGTGCTACTGCTTCATCAGGGTTTACGTCTTTACGAGCTTCTTTACCGAAGAAGTCAGATACCGCTTTTTGAACCATAGGCATACGCGTTTGGCCACCAACTAAGATAATGTCGTTGATGTCACCTACAGATAAGTCTGCGTCTTGTAATGCTTTCTTAACTGGTTCTAATGTCGCTTGAACCATGTCTTCAACAAGAGACTCTAACTTCGCACGAGTCACTTTGATGTTCATGTGCTTAGGACCAGAAGCGTCAGCAGTTACGTATGGTAAGTTAACTTCTGTTTGCTGTGCAGAAGACAATTCGATCTTCGCTTTTTCAGCTGCTTCTTTAACACGTTGCATTGCAAGTGGGTCATTTTTAAGGTTAACACCTTGCTCTTTGTTGAATTCTTCAACTAAGTAGTTGATAACGCGGTTATCAAAGTCTTCACCACCTAAGTGCGTGTCACCGTTAGTTGCTAGTACTTCAAATGTTTGCTCGCCATCAACTTCGTCGATTTCGATGATAGAGATATCGAATGTACCACCACCTAAGTCGTAAACAGCAACAACATTATCGCCACCTTTTTTACCTACACCGTATGCAAGTGCAGCAGCCGTTGGCTCGTTGATAATACGCTTAACATCAAGACCTGCGATACGACCTGCATCTTTAGTCGCTTGACGCTGTGAATCATTGAAGTAGGCAGGAACAGTGATTACTGCTTCAGTAACTTCTTCACCTAAGAAATCTTCAGCTGTTTTCTTCATTTTCTTAAGAACTTCAGCAGAAACTTGAGGCGCTGCCATTTTTTGGCCTTTCGCTTCAACCCATGCATCGCCATTGTCAGCTTTAACAATGTTGAATGGCATGATGTCGATGTCACGCTGTACTTCTTTGTCTTCAAAACGACGACCGATTAAACGCTTGATAGCGAATAATGTGTTTGTTGGGTTCGTTACCGCCTGACGCTTAGCAGGTTGGCCTACTAATGTCTCACCTTCATCGGTATAAGCGATGATAGAAGGGGTTGTACGATCGCCTTCTGCATTCTCAATTACGCGAGGCTTGTCACCGTCTAATACTGCAACACAAGAGTTTGTTGTACCTAAGTCGATACCAATGATTTTACCCATGAGATTCACTCCGAAAACATCTATATAAAAGGGTTTAAATATTTGTTGCACTATTAGTGGGGTTACTCAAACTGTTTTCAACTATAAAAGTTAAATTTTTTTACATTTTTCTGAAATTTTTTTGAGAAAGTATCTCACCTGACCTTTTGTGAATACTTAATAACCAATTGTTAGAACAAAGTAGGTCTACAATCGCGTCTCTTGGATGGATTTAATTGATGTGTCTCTCTATAATGCCAGACATAATTTATGGAATAGGTGACATCGCAGACTCTGCAACGTCCAAAATTCACGACCAAATAGTTAGGATTGAGATATGCCTTTATTAGATAGCTTTACCGTTGATCACACAAAAATGAACGCACCGGCCGTACGTGTTGCTAAAAAAATGCAAACACCTAAGGGTGACAACATCACAGTTTACGACCTTCGTTTTTGTGTACCTAACGACGAAATCTTGTCAGAGCGCGGCATCCATACACTAGAGCATTTGTTTGCCGGCTTCATGCGCGAACACTTAAACGGTGACTCAGTAGAAATCATCGACATTTCACCAATGGGTTGTCGTACAGGTTTTTATATGAGTCTTATCGGTGAGCCTACTGAACAGCAAGTGGCTGATGCCTGGTTAGCGTCAATGAACGACGTTCAAAAAGTACAAGCTCAAAACGAAATCCCAGAATTAAACGAGTACCAATGTGGTACGTTTGAGATGCACAGCTTAGAAGAAGCACAACAAATCGCTAAAAACGTTGCGGATCGCGGCGTTAAAGTTAACTTGAATGACGAGTTAAAGTTAAGCGAAGAGTTCTTAAAAACGCTTTAAGTGACAAGCATCAGAAACGATAAGTCATCTTTATAAGACTGTCACTAAAACCAAGAAGCCGCACTTACATGCGGTTTTTTGTTGCCTGTAATCTATATTTGGCTATGACTCGAAAATGGACGTTCATATAAAGTGCCTAAATTTCAAAAGCGCCCTTAACTCAAAAGCGACTCGGAGAGTTAAACTGTAACCTTTCATTCGTTTTAGGATGCAAAAACGTCAGTGACGTCGCATGCAACATCAGGCGCTCAGCCTTGTTGAATGAATCATCCAAATCATACAAGTCACAACCTATTATTGGGTGCCCAAATGCCATACTGTGCAGTCTTAACTGATGAGTCCGGCCCGTTATAGGCTCAAACCTAACTAACGTAGTATTTGTAATTGGGTCGTATCGCATTACCTGATAGCGACTTACTGCAGGCTTGCCAGTCTCATAACACACCTTTTGCAGAGGAAAGCCATCAACGTCTTTTATTAACGGAAACGTAATCTCCCCTTCACTCTCAGAAAGACTGCCATCCAAAACCGCTTCATACTCCTTTTTAACCGTGCGCTGGGCAAACTGCTCACAAAGAAGCTTATTGGTTTCTTTATTTAAGGCCAATAACATCAAACCCGACGTACCAAAATCCAAACGATGAATTAACGTTGCGGTTGGGTATTGCTGCACGATTCGATGGTGAACTGAGTCTTTATTAAGTGGATGTTTGCCCGACAAGCTTAACAGTTTTGTTGGCTTGTTAATGACAATAAAGTCAGGGTCTTCATATTCAACCCGAATGTCTTCCAAACACTTTGGAACAATAAACGGGTCGGGTTGCGGTTGCATGGTCCTGCCTTAAATGTGGATATAGCAATAGAGGCTATAGAGTAACATTTATTAAATAATTTAATTACAAAGAAACGGTAAGAGTTAGTTGTATATATTCGTTTATCTGCTTTCAAGATCCACGTTTAATGCTAAATTTCTCATGTAATTGCACAAAAATAGGAGTGTTTTTTAATCTAAACATCCGGCAATACCACAAAACTTTGTGACATTTTGACGTTGTGGTCATTGTCTAAAATTTACAGAGCGTTACACTAGATATGGCTAGTTTCTTAAAATAATAAAAAAGGACGGTTATGAATTTACTATCTAAATTTTTAGTCGCGGCAACAACGTTAGGCACCAGCCTGAGTGCAGCTGCGAGTGATGTAATCACAGTGGAAGATATTCCAAAACTAAAAAGTGTTGTTCAAACTTCAATAGACCCAAGTGGTGAGTTAATTGCGTTTACTCGCACTGCGCCACGCGAACTATATATCGACAAAGACGGCTCAGCATTCACAGAATTATATGTAGTTGATGACAACGGTGTTGAACGCCCATTCATCACAGGTAAGGTAAATATCAGCAGTATCAGCTGGTCGGCAGATGGCAAAAATATTTATTTCCGTGCCAAAATGGGTGACGACAAATTCACCTCATTGTACCGAATTCCAGTCGATGGCGGTCAGGCACAAAAAGTACTTAGTCTAAAAGGTCGCTCAGTTTCGAGCTATGAGTTAAGCCCAACGGGCAAGCACGTTGCAATTTTGGCGATGCCTGCAAAAGACAAGTCAGAAAAAGAATTGAAAAAGCTTGGCTTTAAAGCCGAAGTGTATGAACAAGGCTTAAAGAACAAGCAACTGCACCTTGTTGACTTAAAAATGTATGACGAAGCGTTGGACCCAGAAGCGGTTGAAATTGACGGTTACGTCAGCGACATGAACTATTCAAACGACGGCAAAACGTTATTAGTAAAAACTCAACCAACGGCGCTAATTGACGACCAATACATGAAGTCAAAATGGCACCTGTTTGACGTTGCGAGCCAGGAAGTAAAATTAACGTACGCGACTGAAGGTAAACTAGGTGGTGCCGAATTCTCTCATGACGATCGTTATATTGCGATCTTAGGTGCAGAAGACAAACACGACCCAGCAACCGGTCGTCTTTACCTTGCAGACACAAAGAGCGGCAAAGTCAAAGAGTGGTTACCTAACTTCAAAGGTCATGTGAGTGATATTGAGTGGGAAAACAATGACAACACCTTGTACTTTGTCGCTGACGTGAGCCCAGAGACATTTGTTGGCAAAATTGAAGTCGGTGACAATGACTACGATAAAGTAATTAAGGAAGGCCGTTTCATTGCAAGTCGCCTAAGTATTTCTGACTCAGACAAAACCGTTGCGTTGCGTGCAAATACTGCCAAACACACCAACGAAGTCTTCATGATCCGTGGTAAAAAAGCGACTCGTTTGAGTGACTCAAATAAGTGGCTAAACGACAAACGTTTTGCTAAACAAGAGGCTATCAGCTTCAAAGCGCGTGATGGTGTCGAGATTGGTGGTGTATTAATTTATCCACTTGATTACAAAAAAGGCACCCGTTACCCACTGATCATGGCCGTTCACGGTGGTCCAGAAAGCCATGACAAAAACGGTTGGTTAACCAGCTATTCAGATCCAGGTCAAATGGGTGCAGCACGTGGCTATGCCGTTTTCTATCCAAATTATCGCGGCTCAACGGGTAAAGGTGTTGAATACTCGAAGCTTGGCCAAAATGACTACGCAGGTAAAGAATTCGATGACTTAATCGACATGAAACAATACCTTGTCGATAAAGGCCTGGTAGATTCAGACCGTGTCGGTATCACAGGTGGCTCATACGGTGGTTACGCATCAGCTTGGGGCGCAACCAAACTAACCAAACACTTTGCCGCAAGCGTCATGTTTGTTGGTATCTCAAACCAACTATCAAAATTTGGTACGACTGACATTTCAAACGAAATGTATCTTGTACATGCACGCTCTTACCCTTGGGAAAAATGGCAGTGGTATTTAGAGCGCAGCCCGATTTTCTGGGCAGGTCAGTCTGAAACGCCACTATTAATCATGCATGGTAAAGACGACCCACGCGTTCACCCTGCACAATCAATGGAGCTATACCGCTACATGAAAGTGCAAGATAAAGACGTACGTTTGGTTTACTACCCGGGCGAAGGCCACGGTAACCGTAAGGCAGCCGCACAGTATGACTACAGCTTGCGCCTAATGCGCTGGATGGACAATTACTTGATGGAAGGCAACAAAGAAATGCCAGACTACGAAATTGACCACGCCGCTAAACTAAAAGCAGTGAAAGACGCGAAGAAGTAAATTCTTAATCGCCAAAATCAAAAGCCCGCTTCATTCATTGAGCGGGCTTTTTTCTACTATAAATTGATAGCACAGATTAAAAAAGAGACTTTAAGGGTATTGCGTGCCAGAAGCCGTCACACGTCTGCTATCAACTCCCGATCGAGACACAGTCTCTTGTCGTTACTTACTCTTAAAGCTTACTGAATTGTTTGTATGCATCTCACAATAGTAAGTATTGTCGCCATACGTTCAAACCTGCCGCCTTTTAACGTACTTGCAACTGCAATTAATCACTTTGATTGCTGTTCAATCGCTTGCACTAAATCCTTTGTTAATTCCAACGCCTCTTCTTCTTGGTTTTCTGCTTTGGGCTCTATTTTACTGGCAAGCTCGGTAAGGATCGGAAACTCAAAACTACCTGCCGAGCCTTTTATCGAGTGAGCGAGTTGGCTGAGTTCCGAAAAGTCTCTTTTCTCAATCAATGCGGTGATTTCTGGAATTCTTGATTTCAGTTTGGTTATGTACTTTTCCTTGAGTACCAAAAACTCCGAATCATAAGTTGTTTTTTGTTCGGCTTTTTCGCCTTTTTGTAGATAACGAGCCAGCTCTCGACTCAACGCCATACGGTTAATTGGTTTTCCTAAGTGAGCATTAAAGCCCATCTCAAGGTATTGTTTTACTTCGTGCTCCATTACGTTGGCGGTCAGTGCGATAACCGGAGTCCGATTGCCAAATGCACGGAGTTGCTGAACCGCTTCAATGCCATTTAACACCGGCATTTGGATATCCATTAGTATTAGGTCGTAATCACTAACTAGCGCTTTCTCTAATGCTATTTCTCCGTTTTCAGCTTCGTCCGTTTCGACCCCAGCTCTGTTCAGAATAATACTTATTAACTTTCTGTTATCTGTCACGTCATCAACAATCAAAACCTTACCGTTGAATTGACTTTGGCTTAGTAAAAACTTGGTCTCGGCCTGGATCTCGTCTGGAGCATCTAACCAAGCAGTCCCATCGGGTAATTGTAGTGCTATGCCTACAATAAAAGTGGTGCCCTTTCCCTCTTCACTGTGAAACATTAAGTCTCCACCCATCATTTGGGTAAGCTTACGTGATATGGCCAGACCTAACCCCGAACCACCAAATCGCCTGGTGATGTCTGCGCTTTCCTGTTCAAACACTTCAAAAATCCGTTTTTCCGCTTCTTTGTTGATACCAATCCCCGAGTCTTCAACTTTAAAAAATATCTGGTGTTCATCTGCAAACGTGGTTAATTCTACGTGGCCTTGTTCAGTAAATTTGATGGCATTGGCCAAGAGATTAACCAATACTTGTTGCAAGCGAACACGATCGACAATGACGACTTTAGGAAGTGGGAACTCGTATTTAAATTCGTACCTCAATCGCTTTTTCTGCGCCAGGTTTTCTGTTGAAAAGCGAGTATCACGGAGCAGCTCAAACAAAGGCACTTCTTCTGGGTTAAGCGTCAATTTGCCCTGCTCTATTTTTGACAAGTCTAAAATATCATTAACAAGGCGCAATAGATGATCACCGTTCGTCTTGACTCGGCGAATGAGATCTAACTGTTCTGTAGGATTGATATTATCGACTAAAATGGACTGGGCATATCCAATAATGGCGGTCAGTGGAGTTCTTATTTCATGGCTCATTGACGCTAGAAACTCAGTCTTTGCCTTATGTGCATCAGTTTCTTTTTTCTTGGCGATGGTTAATTGATGCTGATAATAAAACGCTGAGCGAGAAACACTCTCAATAATGATAGAGCCTAACCAAAACACAATTGCCGAGAGCCACATCATGACCATTATATGCATCGTCACTGGATTAAAATCACCCGTTGATGCGAAGATAAGCGTTGAGCTAATAGGTACAAAAAAGGCGACCATGGTAGTAAACCGTGAGCCCAGTTGAGCCACCAAAAGCCCTGCAAGTAACAAATTAATCGTAGGAACGATATACATAGGCATATCATTTAAGTAATAACGATAATAAACAAAAAATACTGAGCTAATACACAAGTATAATGAGTACGCGATGTGGATATTAAGCTTGCGAGTAGTGCCTAAAATAAGAAGGGCAGCCCAAGTTCCAATATAAGCCCAACGTGCAATATCGACACCCTGACCGCTTAGAAAGGTAATCGCTGTTAGAAGTGTTGTGATAAAGCCGCCAATATAAAACGCAAACCTTATTATTGGCTCAGCCGTCCTATATCGATATGCGACATATTGTTTCTCAACTTTTTTATCAAAATGTTTGAATTCAAAAAAGGCAAACGCCTTTTTAAAAAGTTGCTGTAGATTTGATTTCACAGCAGCACCTACTAAATAATTTTAGGAGGCATACCCGTAAGAGTATGTAGTAGGTCTTCTATTTTCTTTGCGGTAAAAGGCTTAACAACGAAGCCTTTTGCGCCCAGTTTTATCGCCTTGCGCGCATTTTCAAGTGACGAGTGAGCACTTAAAATCACAAAACTTGTGCTTTCGGAGACTTCAATCATGTCGGCTAATGCCGACAAGCCGTTTTCTCCCTTGAGCTGAATATCTAAAAAAACGATATCGACTTGGTGCACTAATAGAAGCTCTAAAGCGCGCTTAATACTAGCGGCATGAAAAATCGACTCAATTTTGTATCGTTTGAGTGTATTTGCTAAGTAGTCTCTTATCATTGAGTCATCATCAACGATCAAGACTTGGATTGATTCGAACCCGTCGCTTTTGGACAGTACTGAACTCACCTACTTCCCCTAATTTAACAGCCTATGCAAAGTGTAGACCTTAGAGAAAAGACTGCAAATTAAGGCGAAGTTTAGTCAATCTGTAATAATATAATTTGAGAAACTTGTTCTTCGTAAGCATTAAAATTGTTGTCTGATACTAGCAACAACGTTTGCTCGCCAGACTCTAACAGGGGACCAAAACTAATTCCCTCAATATTATCGACTCTACCAGAGTGCAGTTTGCTTTGGAGGTCAGCCATATCCAATAAAAGGTGTTTCTTAGCAACTTTGATGCGTTGATTTTTGAGGCTAATCATCGACTTTACATCTGTCGCACCAGCGATATCGACTAGGTACAATTTGACTCGATTTCCACCATCGGCCAAGCCTGAGGTATAGGCTCGTTCGATGACCATAAAACGCGAAGCGTCATATTGTAAAATCTCAACAATACCCGTTGTTCGAAATGCCTTAGCAGATGCGTCCGGCTCTTCAGGAAGTGGCTCAACCGGAATCGCAAATTGTTTTTCTATTTCTCCCGATCTCGAGCTTACATAAGACAACCGAACCAGTGCGCCATTGTCTATTGTTGGTTCTTGGCCATCTTGTTTTAATGGGCCTTCCATCACGAGCCAAAAACCTGAGTTATCTTGGGCAACATCGAGCCCTTCAAAGACAGCATTGTGATGCGGGCCTGTCTTATCTGTTATCTCAAAATATGACGGTAAACTAACGATGGAATTAAGGACTGACGGCTGCTTGTTAATAGTGGCTTGATAAACATTGCCATTGATGCCTTGTTTAATGTCCCCTTCACTGCTCCAAATGTAGTTAACCGAGGCACTGGAATTTGTTGATGTTGAGTTGTTAGTTTCAGAAGCGATAAAGACTCTTAAAGACTCTGGATCAAACCCTAGAGATGATTGCGACTCTGGCAATAACGAGTGTACCGCCACCAGCGATAAGTCAGCTATTTTTCTACCTTCTATTGCCAACTTGGCTTGGTAAAAACGCGGTTGTCCCAACACTGAGTCTTTGTCGTAGTGACCGTGATCACTGATCATATAAACGTGGCCATTGAGGAAGTCTATACTCGACAAGCCACCAACCGTCGTATTTTTATAGGTTTGGTTTTTGTCGATAATCCATTCATCTAAAAATGATAACTTAGGTAATGTTACGTCCGAACTGACAGTCTTGGAGTCTGCGGTTTTAAATTCCGAGGTTGCGGTAAAAGCCTTCGAACTGACGACTAACAAACTTAATAACAAATAGGCGATGGCAGAAATGAGGCCATTGAATTTCATATTTTTACTCTGTGTGGGTAATACGTTGACGTTGTTTAAATATATTACTTAAACGTTTTAAGAAATAGTAATTGCAGCCGTATTTAAAAATTTTTAATACGGAAAAAACTATTATTCGAGGTTTGAAATCACGTTTATATAAACACTCCAGCCGCCATTGGCGATGGCACTTATGCGCCAGCTGTCTTTAATTTCATTGTAAAGCACTCGCCCTTTTAACGTTCGTGTTTCACCGTCATCATAAACAACAAAAACATCACACTTGGTTTCGGCCAAAAAGGCAAAGCCATCTACCGTTGCTGAGAGTGGTTGAGGTGGTTTTACTTTCTCTACTCGGCGTTTTTGCCAATTCATTGGCTCAATTTGAAAAGTTACGTCGTTCACAAGATTCTCTTCACTGTTAAAGTACCGTCAGGCCAAAGTATCGTTAGCTCAAAGTTAAAATAACTGATTTTAATTTAGGTTAAGTTAACTGAAGTCGTTGCCAAATCGAGATTACGCGTTCTGCGTGATCAGCCACACTTTCTTTTGAGACCAGTGCCTGCTGTAAATTAAGTGAAGCGTCGTGCACTAAATCTCGATAAGTCTCATAGGCTTTCCACAAGTCTTCACCTTCTCTGTCCGTTATTAATCCCTGATTAACAGCCACTTTGAGTAAGCGCTTATTATCAGAAAACGCTTTTAAATCACTATTGCTGTGACTGTATCTCAATACTAAATACTGTGTAATGAATTCGATATCAGCAATGCCACCGCGAGACTGTTTGAGGTCAAACATACCGTTGTGTTCTTTAGCTAGATTATCGAACATTTTGTGGCGCATATCACTGATCTCTTTGATCAGTGTTTGCTCATCTCGCTTGTGAGTAATTATTGCATCGCGAATTTGCTCAAATTTCTGTTTTAAATGTTCGTCACCCAACACCATTCTCGCTCGAACTAAGGCTTGGTGTTCCCAAGTCCAGGCTTCATTTTGTTGGTACTCAAAAAACGTATCAATGTTGATGGCCATCAGCCCGGAAGCGCCAGAGGGGCGTAACCTTGTATCAATCTCATACAAGACACCCGATGGTGTTCGAGTGGTAAAAATATGCAATATTCGTTGTGCTAATTTTAAGTAGAACTGCCTCGAATCTATCGGTTTGTTTCCATTGGTAGGGACACTACTATTACAGCCATGAACAAATACAATATCGAGGTCCGAGCCATAACCCAATTCATAACCGCCTAACTTGCCATAACCGATTACCGCAAAGTTTTTATTTTCGTCGGTGGCACCTTCAGGATAACCGTAACGTTCCACCATTTGTCGCCAAGCAAGGTTTAACACTTGTTCCATAATTGCCTGAGCCAATGCCGTCAAAAGGTTACTCTCGGTCGCCAAGTCAATCACCCCTTCAACATCACAAGCCGCCACAATTAATTGCGACGACAATTTAAACTGACGCAATATCTCCATTTGCAGCTCTAAATCATCTGGCGCGACTCTGAGTAGGTTACGCCTTAAATCAGTCTCATAATCTTCAACAGTGGGCTTGGTGTACAGCAGCTTAGGGTCAATTAATTGGTCGAGTAATAACGGAAAAGACTTAAGTTGTTGACCAATAAAATCACAACAAGACACCAGTTTAACAAGTTGAGTCAGTGCCCCAGGGTTTTCGATAAGTAAGGATAAATAAGTGGTTCGACTGGCGATCTTTTTTATGATCAATAACAAGTCGTTCATTTGTTTTGCGTTGGTGCCTTGGCGCTCAGATTCGGCCAGTAATAATGGAATGAGAACATCAAGTTTGTCTCTACCTTTACTGCTGATTACTGACTTTAAAAGATCACTTTTTAAGTCCAACATTTGTTTGGCGATATCGAGTCGGATTGAGGCTTTACTGCCCTCGCTCGAATCATGAGAAGCACTGTTATTTGAGTCATCTTCCTTACATGTGTCATTTGCATTGCTTCCGTCACTCTGAGTACTTGCTTCTTTAATATCACTCAATTGCAGGTTTTTGTGATTCCAAAGCCCTTGCCACAGGCTCACCAACGAGTCTTCAACACTTTGCTGACCATCGGGTTCATCGCCGATGACATCATTAAAAATGTCGTGGATAACATTACAGACTTGGCTTACTTGATTTATATAATCTGGCCAATTCTTATTTGCATAAAAATGAATGAGTCGTCGTTGATCTAGCGCTATTTCATTATCCACTGCTGAAGGTAAGGTTTGCGTTTGTTTATCATCAAAGGCTTGTAATAACTGCTCTGTATCTCTAAGAAACAAGTACGCCTTTTCAATATCTCGCCCTTCTTCTTCACTGAATACATTTAGGTGAACAAGTTCTGGCAACACCGATAAAAAGCTTGGCATCTGTAATTGCGGCTCTTTGCCACCACGCAGCATCTGCATAGCTTGAATGATAAATTCGGCTTCGCGAATACCTCCCTCACCCAGTTTAATATTTTGGGTCAGCTGACGTCGCTTCACTTCTTGGCGAATCTGTTGTTTCATTTTTCGTAGTGACTCAATGACACTAAAGTCGATATAGCGGCGGTACACAAAGGGCTGTAACATCTCTTTAAGCGTCTGATGATGGTTCCGCTCAGTGTCCAAGGTAAATGTCTCGGCCGCGAGAGGTCTTGCCTTTAAGAGGGCGTAACGTTCCCAGTCACGACCTTGTTCTTGATAATAATCTTCTAGTGCGTCAAAGCTACTGACTAATGGACCACTATCACCAAAAGGTCGTAAACGCATATCAACACGGTATACCTGCCCTTCTGCGGTCATGTTGTCGAGTAAAAAAATGATCTTTTGTGCTAACCGAGTGAAATAGGCTTGGAAGTCTTCTTCTTTTCGTCCACCAGATGTACAACCTTTGGTGGGGTAACAAAAAATTAAGTCGATATCGGATGAAAAGTTGAGTTCGTGTCCACCTAGCTTGCCCATTCCTAGCGCGATAAGTGGCACTTCCTGTCCACTGTTATCCAGCGCTTGTCCATACCTTGGTTGTAATTGTGCAACTGACCAAGCGCGCGCAAGACTATAAAACCGATCTGCTAATTCGGACAAACAAGACATCACTTGTTTAATTTCCCACACTTTTAAGAAGTGTAACGCAGCAATGCAGCTCATGACTTGATGTCTAAAAACACGGAGCTGTTTAAGCGCTTCTTTTTCTGGCGTTTTAAGCCATTCGTCCTGAGACGAAGGCCATATCCACACATCATCCAAAATTATTACCTTTGACTTCTCGGCCATTTGCTCCACTAATTCAAAAAGTGCGTTAAACACTTCTTTATGTCGCTTGGCACTTCGATATACGAAGTCACTCATCGAGAAAACCTCGACTAGGTGAGATGCTGCAATAGACTCTGGTTGGTTTACCTCATACTTTTGGATGAGTTCAGCAAGCCGCTCCTGCCCAAGTGTTGTTAACAATTGTGAGTGTTCAGGTTCGGCTTGGTGTGGCTGCATGGAGGGTTACCAGTATGGTTTGAGTTGCGATACGTTTCCGGCGGTGGCGGCAATGGCCATATTAAGACTCGATTGTTTGCCTTGTAACCAAGGCAGGTAGTCATTTTCTTCAGTGACTTGGTGTTCTTCTTGGTGTTGTAACAACAAGGTCTCTAAGCGATGCAACAGAATGTATTCTTCACAGCCAGTTAACAAGTCTAACTGATTATTCGTCATTTGGTTTGAGTCCTCGCCAAAGACGTTACCTGCAACGATAGCGGTCAATAAAGACTCGACCAGTGGCCAATATATCGCTTGGAGGTTGGCTTGGTCAGCTTCCTGTTTATACGCTGCTAATACCGCTTTAAGGTTATGCCAAGATGCATCTAACCAGCTTTGACAATGAGAATAAATTGGTTGAGTCAGAACTTGTAATTCACTGAGTGATAATTCGTTTCGCCATTGTTTTCCGGCCAACCACTGAATGAAATTAAGAATAAGCTGGTTGTATTCGGCACTACTGAAAAAACCGACTGCTTTCATTAACTTGTGTTCTGGCCATTGCTCTTGCGCCACAAGAGACGTCAAAAACTCACTGTTGTCTATGTCTTTTTTGTAAGGGCTTTTACGACTAGCTAGCTGACTGATTTGATAAAATGAATCAGCCCACTTGTGCTGTTTTCGAACCGCTTTAAAGCCTTTAGCAAGCTGACTGGCTTGTTCTGTTGGGATCAAGTCGGCAAACAATTGCATGATATGAATGATCAAAGACCAACCATCAAGTACTTTTCGCAATGACTTAGGACTCATCGATGAGCAAAAAACCTGTTCGTTGTGTTGAACGAACTTAAGCGCTGCCGTTAAAGACTTTACAAACGCTTCTTCAACCGCATCGCTAGAGCCAAGCTCAACATTGTTTAAGTCCATGCACTTTAGTGAACGACCAGCTAATAAGTGATAACCACGTGCGGCCTTAGACAAAAATCCTAAGCGAACATTAACATTAGAAGAGACGTATTGAGCAAACGCAAAGATATCATTAACTTGACCAGACACTAGCTCCAGTTCAATTTCACTAATAATGGATGACTCACCATTTGCATTAACGGTACCTTGATCAAGTACACATTCTATGACCGTCCCGCTTGGCATCGTAATTTGCCATGTCGTGCGCTGGAAGTCAGTTTCAAACAACAATCGAAGTTGTGATTGAATAACCTCAGCATCAAAACCTTCAGGCCAAATCTCTTTATCAAAGAGACTTAAATTCGCCATTTTGGTACTTGTTTGATCTGAAGCCAAATCTAACTCAACATTAAACTCAGGACGTTGATGCAATCCGCCAATGTCTTTACCTGCAAGTTTTACGGTTTGTTCGGCAAATTTGTCGCCGTTGGCAAACTCGCACTGACGTATTCTAAGACCCATATCAAAATCACGAAGCGCTTTTTCGTCGGTATCAAAGTAGCCATTACATAGATGGCGAGAGTTGGGTTCTGAAATGTGGTAACTGGATTGACTCAGTAACGTGGTAAATTTGTTGACCAAGTCAGGCTGGATCAGGAATTTAAGCTCAATTTCCATGTATTAATGTGTGGTTAGGGCTATGAGGTTTTAGGTTACCTAAGTCATAGCCCAGTTTCAACTTAATGATTAGCTCGCTTTGGCAATACCGAGACCACCAAGTTGAGCTTTTACTTGGCCTGCAGACAAGGCACCGACAGGACGTCTTGGAATATTACCCTTAATAATTGGCTCAGGCGGATAAGCGCGCTCTTTTTTACCAATTTTATATAGAATACCGTTTCTAATTTCTTCAACTTTGTAGCCAGCTTTTACTTTGATTCGAATATGTGGGATGCCCGCCGCTTCGAGTGCGCCCGTCACAAACCAGTCTTGCTTTGACTTATGGCCACCTTCGGCTTGGTTTACCAAGTCTACTGCCGCAATGATTCGATAAGTTGTCGGGTCGCAAAGTACATAATCAATGACTTTGCTCGACGCTTTGATCATTGCAGAACGTTTGGCGCGCCCTTTAATTGTATCTTTGGTTTCAATAATATCTTGTAGTCTAACGCGGTTCACAATTCGATAATCATTACCAACAGCTCGGTCTAAAAGTGCTAAAAAGCCTCGTTCTACGTTAGTAAAAAGCTGAGTTTTCTTTTTAAAAGGATAAGGGTTGCTGGTGTCAATAAAGTGACTTGCAACCAATGCAATGGTAACGACTAGGCCAACTAATAAAACTAATACCCATTCCATAAATGTCTCCAGGACTACAAATTGTGCGATGATTGATCAAAAAGTGTTTGTACACTTTGCCCAAGCTAACTAAGCAGGGAGCGTGCCAAGATCAAAGTCAAAATTCCAACATCTAACCCTAAGATAAGATTAGCCAAGTCACTGGTGCTCAATTATAATTTGGCCATTCCTTTTTATTTCAATTTGGTAGCGCCGTCAGTTACCGTCAAAAATTGAATACCAGTAACAGAGAGTTCAAATGACAATTGCAATCATTGGCGCGATGGAACAAGAAGTCGCAATCTTAAAAGACAACATCGAAAACCTTGAAACCACAACTATCGCCAACTACGAATACTATTCTGGCGAGCTTAATTCTCAAAAGGTAGTATTGGTACAGTCTGGTATCGGTAAGGTTGCTGCGACCGTTGCAACCGCGCTTTTGATCAATAACTTCAAACCAGATTACGTTATTAATACTGGTTCTGCAGGCGGCTTTGATCCTGAGTTAAAAGTGGGTGACATTGCCATTGGTAACGAGTTGGTTCATCATGACGTTGATGTTACTGCGTTTAATTACGAGTTTGGCCAAGTCCCTAATATGCCACCTCGTTTTATTGCCGATGAAACACTAGTTGAAGACGTCACTCAGCTTATTGGTGAAATGACGGACATCACATGTAAAGTAGGCCTTATCGCAACAGGTGACAGCTTTATGTGTGACCCACAACGCATCGAAGCAACACGTCAACAATTTCCAGACATGTTAGCGGTTGAAATGGAAGGTGCGGCTATCGCACAAACGTGTCATCAAATGAACACACCATTTTTAGTTATCCGTTCTTTGTCGGACATTGCAGGTCAAGAATCACCAATGAGTTTTGATCAATACTTAGAAGTCGCTTCTAAAAATTCATCCGCATTATTGATGAAATTACTGACGCGTTTAGCTGACAAGTAAACCTCAATTTATAAGAATATTGATTTAGGGCAGTTGTATGTTGAATTCTGAAGCCGCTTTTTTAGCTGTGACTGCCCTTGTTATTCTTATTGAGTGGGTAATGCCCTTATCGACTCGCTATTCCCCTTTACAGCTCTGTCGAGTTATTGCTGAAGCTTTAGCTGCCAAAGTCAATAATGACACTTCCACCGAGCAACAGCGAACCATTGCCGGTGCACTCGCACTTTTCACCTATTTTGCCATTGTTGGTACGCTAGTCTGGGCCTTACTGTTTATCATGCCTTATGACCTTGTGACAGAAGCTGTACTTTTGTACTTAAGTATGGGATTTCATGCGGTTAGCAAGACCAGCAAGCAAATTGAAGATGCCTTAGCGAACGAACAAAAAAGCGTTGCTAAGAGCTACTTAGCGGAAATGACCGCGGTATCGACCAAGCCTCTGTCACCGCTCGGTATTATCAAAACCACGCTAGAAGAAAATATTCTGGCTTGGGTAAATAAGTGGTTGATGCCAGTGACGTTGTTTTTGTTGTTTGGTGGCGTTGCAGCGATTAGCTATGCCATTATCACGACAGCGGTGCTCAGCTGGCCAATACTCAATCCAAAGTTCAACGCATTTTCGACTATTCCACACAAAATTAAAACCTGGTTTGAGCTGCCTTTTACCTTGGTATTGTTACCAATTTTCTCTATATTTAAATCAAGCCCTGGTTGGTTAAAGCTCGCGCTTAGCAACCGTGCCCAATGGCCATCTCAACAATCGTTCACAGAATTGTTGTGGTGCAGTGTCGTCGCCGCTGGTTGCAAAATTGAAATGGCAGGGCCAGTTATGTTTGACCAAACTAAGGTACCACGTATCCGACTCAAAGCAGGCGAGGCTCCTAACCAAACTGCAATAAAAAAACTACGTAACTGGCAAAGCCGATTTACTATTTTTTGCGTATTTTTATTCGTCTTATTTTGGTTATTGGCTAATTACCTTTAAATAAAGTTTGGGTTAAACCAATTTAACATTAAATCAGAGCTAGTCACTGTGTGGCTCGCAGCTAGGAGTAACACCATGTTTAAAAATAAAAAAGTGACACAAGCCATTTCATCTGAGCGAACCTTTTTGTTATTCGCTATGGCGTCATTAATGACGTTTGTAATATTTTGGAGTGGCTTAGCTCAAGCAGGCAATACTTCAAAAGCAAAACCAGATGTGGCAGAAATCACGGCAGAGCAACTATTAGAAAATCGTGATGATTATGTTGTTTTGGACGTAAGAACGATGGGTGAATTTGCAATTGGTCATATTGACGGAGCGATTAATATTTCCCACCATGATATCGAAGATGAACTAGAGCGCCTTCGTGCTATCGACAAGCCAATTGTTGTTCATTGTCGAAGCGGTAAACGCGCAGCAGCAGCCGAGCGTATTTTATTGCAAAACAACATCACCAATATCTACCACCTACAAGGCGATATGCTTGGCTGGAAAGAGAAAGACTTACCGCTTTCTCGCGGTTTAAA
>NZ_CEYNSH010000029.1:19322-42584 GCF_982872775.1 Psychrosphaera sp.
TTAGTCAATAACGACGCTTTCTTCTGACGGTGCCATTTCCGTTGGCGCCGGCGCATCAATAAAACGCTCAGAGTCAGCCATACCTTCGTATTCAGCGTATAGCCCTGCTACCGTATCCGAATAATTTTCGGTAATCAGGACTTTATCGCCCTCAGATAACAATCGGTAAACCAAGGCTATATCTTGATTTCTCATTCTTACACAGCCATGTGTGGTTTTACTACCAATCGAATTTGGATTAGACGTACCGTGTAAGAATAGTGAATTACCAAAGTGCAGTGCGTGATTGCCCATTATGCCGCGCCAGCAACGTTGGCCTTTAGCAATCTTATCGGCAAATTCCGCTTCCATTTTTTTAGGAATACACCATTTGATGCCATCCGTTTCAAAGAGTTTAAATTCGATTTCAAACTCCCCTTCTGGTGTGTAATAACATTTGCCACCCTGTGCTGCAGGTAGGCAGCGATCGTAACCGAGTGCGACAGGTGAAGTTAAAATAGGTTGGACCAAGTCATCTTTAATTTCAAATAAGGTCAAACTGAACTTTTCTTTATCAATGACCACTAACCTTTTGGTGTCCTCAGCTCTTGGAAACATAGTCGGTTGACTGCGGTCTTGCATTCGAACAGGCTTATTAAGCCAAACAGCATTGTCTAAGCGCTGCCAAGCTCCATCTGGGAAGGTTCCGGTTACTTTTATCTGTTGATCGTTTTGATACGCGGAAGTGAATGTCATGCCCGTCGGCCACGTTTCCATTAAGTTACCCTGACCATCAAACACCTCTGCCGATTCTAATAAGCGGTAAGCTCGAGCTTTCTTTTTTGATTCGGGTAATTCGGTATAAAACTGAGTCGCTGGCGCGTTGACGGTACGAGCCTTTTTGACTTCAATCGGGCTATCCGCTTTGACATACCACATAGGAAAAATAGACTGCCATTCGCCTTCTGGAAAATGACCTGAGACCCGAACCCATACGGTGTCTTGTTTATTTGAAGTAAATAAAGTGTGACTTGGCCAAGTCGCGATAACTGTCCCATTGGGCTCGTCGTAAACTTCAACTTCGCCCGTTGTAATGTATGTATTGGCGGCCATCGCATTTGATGCCATAAAGGCAAGGCTAGCCAATAAAAACATCACAACCAAACCCAAAAAACTGCGGTTAACTGCTTTGACACCTAACTCTGATGTTGCTACCTGCAACGTCGTATACAAACTCTTGCTCAAACTCTTTTTCCTTTAATTTGATAAAACCAAGTGCAAGTTTTTACGCTTCCCTTTAGACTCTTTTAAAAGACATATTCACACTATTTCACGAGAACTTGACAATTATGAAGAATAAACGACAAATTTCAGTTTTGCTATCCCTTTCCCTCGTCTTAGGCTTTGGTTCACTACCAAGTTTTGCTGCAGATACCAATCCAGCTCAAGAGTTTTATGTTGGTGCAATTACTGGCCCTGAAATCATGTCATCGTTTAAGTCTTTTAATGAGCATTTTGACCGTTCTGTCATTACTGACACGCAAGTTGCTCAATTACAAAGTATTGCAGAACCAATCTCAGTAAAAGTGTTTTTTGGTCAATGGTGTCACGACAGTGTTAGAGAAGTGCCACGTTTGATTAACTTATTCGAACGCTCGAAAAATGAAAATGTCGCTGCGACATTTTATGCACTCGACACGAGCAAAAGTGATCCTGAAGGCATGGCGTTAAAATACGGTATTAAACGTACTCCAACCGTTATCGTCTATAAGGGAGACACTGAGCTAGGTCGCTTTTTGGAATTCCCGAAAACCAACTGGGCCAACGATATTGCTCAATTAGCTAATGCCAATTAAGGCTTGTCGTTTTTACAAATATTAAAATTGATAGGTCACACCTAAACTGACGCTGCCCCAGTTATCTGACTCGTATTTAGGTAACTGGTGTAACTCTAATATCGCGTCCCAGTCTTGATGTAAATCGATGGATATACCGCCGCCATATGTGAGTCCAGTCAGCTCACCGTTGTATTCCATTTTAGTTTCAAAAGGAGCACCACTTTCCAAGGTACCCGTTAAAAATCCTGTGTATTGATATTTTGTCGCGGTATAGCCTGCAAGAGCAAAAACGCGAACTTTGTTGGTCGGGTAAAAAAACCATTTTCCATAAATCCCAAACTGTTGATCAAGCTCGTGTTTTGCAAACACCTCTGAACCGTTAATATTTTTCGCTGAGGCCTCTTTGTTCTCAACACTTTTGGCGACCATCGCTTCGAGTGCAAAAGAATTTCGCAGGTAATAACCTGCTTTAAGATTCAACGTCTCCATTTGCGTATCGTTTTGGGCAATGTTTTGAATGGCATAAGTGACGCCAAGGTAGCTATCACCCTTTTGTGCAAATGCAGTAGAACAAGTCAGTATCGAAACTAATATGGTGACTGCACCAAAACTAAGAGTAGATATATTTTGGCGTGTTTCTGTGCTTGCTTTTTGAGACATCTTTTTTCCTTTGGTGATGAGAACTCCAATATATTACTCGCTAGATTTTATATAAAAATCAATTGCATACAAGTTGGACAATAGGCTTCAGGTAGAAAAATTGGCTCAAATTGCCTTTCGAGATTTATTAAACTCGTCTATCGCTACTGGAATAAAGGGTCTCACTTTAGGTATTTCAATTTGTGATATTTTGTAATTCAATATCCAAATCACGGTAAACAACCAAATAAACGACAATTCGGCTCTTACGAAAAAGAAAAATAATAGAGCAGGTCCCAACCAAACCCCGAACAACAGGGCTAATACTAATTTTTTACTGAGCGGGTTATTTTGCCTAGCCTTATTTATCGCAATCGAGATGATTTCTTTTTTTTCTAACTCTTCAAAATTCGTTAGTTCCGGCTCGGATTCAAGCTTAAAGTGAGTAAAAAACATATTGCCTTCCTTGTGATGTAAAACTTAGGTGAGTTTAATACTTATCTTAACTCTATTGGAATTAGCTAACGTTAACTTGGCTTTTCAATAATCATATAAGCGTGCAGGTCCAATCCTTGGTCAAACTCTAGGTGCCTAATAACACAACCTAGTTCCATAAAAAGGTTTAAGAAACCATTTGTACCAAGCGAGGAATAATAAACTTTCTGGCCCATTGCATCGTCAACGTGGTCACCGGGACTGTCAGTCCCACCAAAAGAAAAAATTAAAATACCGCCAGGGTTTAAGGCATTTACTAATTTAGTGAGTACCGATCGTTGCAGGTTTAACGGCACGTGCCAAATACTGTCCCAAGCAGTAATAAAATCGTATTGATTTGGCAGTGAATATTCACATATATCGGCGTGAATATAGGTTGCATCTGAATAATTTTGTTTTGCTAGCTCAAGCATTTTGGGCGAAAAGTCGAGCCCTTCAAGCCCCTTAAATCCTTTGCTTTTTAAGAGCTGGAAGAATCGACCAGTACAGCCACAACCAATATCAATCGCGTTGTTACGACTCTTACAAAAGACCAAGGCTTTTTCGTGTTGAGCGACGCCATTAGACAAGTTGTAGTTTGGACTCGTCCAGCGGTGAGTCAGTTTGTCGTAGGCTTTAGCAATGTCTTTTGGCTTCATGGTCTTGTTCCTAGACTCAAATCCAACCTTTTTGCTTGGCAATACGAGCGGCTTCAATTCGGTTAGTGGCGTTAAGCTTAGCAATCGCTTCTGACAAATAGTTACGCACCGTACCCTCAGACAAAAACAGCTTTTTGGCAATATCCGCTGTTTTGAATCCATCACCTGCTAATTTTATCGCTTTGCGTTCTTTCTCTGATAAAGGATCATTGTCATCTAATGCCATTAATGCGAGCTCTGGGTTCACGACTCGAGTGCCGCTTTGCACCTTTTTGATTGCGCTGACTAAGTCTTCAATGGGGGCTTCTTTAAGTAAAAAGGCCATTACTCCCAAGTTCAGTGCGCGTTTGATATAACCTGACTTAGAAAAGGTGGTCATGATCACAACTTGGAGCTTAGGGTGTTGTTCTTTTAATGTGCTCGCCAAATCTATACCGGACATGTTGGGCATTTCGATATCCGTTAAAACAATATCAATGGCTCCTTTGTCTGACTCCTGAGCAGAGCCCTGCCAACTCTCAATCAATTCGAGTGCCTGTTGGCCATCTTCCGCTTGGCCAACAACGTTAATATCGTCTTCGAGTGATAATAGACCACTGATCGCACCACGAACCATTGCCTGATCTTCTACCACGAGTATATTAATCATTAAGCGTCCTTGTCGTTGATCGTTTTTTCAATTGGAATAGTTATATGGATTGCCAAGCCGGAACCTTTGTCGCCCCCACTTTGCTTTTCTGTACTTTGTTGTAATTTAAATTGGCCACCAAGCTCTTCTGCACGTTTAGCCATGCCTCTGAGTCCATTGCCTTGCTGTATCACACCATGTTGACCATTATCGCTGACATGTAAATACCAGTGCTCGTTTGACTGACTGAGGGCGATACTCACTTTGGTGGCTTTGCTGTGACGCATGATATTTGTAACAGACTCTTTTAAGATCATAATAAGCGCGCTTTCTACTTTAGCAGGAAGTGCTTGATAAGAAACGTCAGTAAATACTTCAATTTTCATCGACTCAAGTTGCTCAGTCAGCTTATTTATCGTTGCTTTGAGGCCAGTTTGATTAAGACCTGAGACCGCCAATCTAACTTGGGTTAAACATTCTCTTGCTATTTGAGCGACGTCTTGTACTTCTTTGCCTGCCGCTTCATATTGTTGCTTGTCGATCAGTTTTTGTGACAATTCACTTTTAAGAGCCAATGAGCTCAATGAGTGACCAAGTAGATCGTGCATATCACGCGCAATCCTCTCACGTTCAGCAATCGCAGCAAGTTGCTCTATTTGTTGGTTTTTCTGGGCTTGTTCTTGTTTGTAAAAATATTCTTTTTGGCTAAATACGCCATATACTTGCAGGCCAAGAGATACCGCAATTGACGGTCCTAAGAACATTGGGTGCCAATAATTCATTAAATAAGCAGCCGTCATTTGCACAGCTAAATTTAACAATAAAATACTGACCGACAACTTTAACGAGAAGTAATAACCAGCAAGAAAAGCCGCGTAGCCAAAGAGCGCGTTGGTTCCTGGTGTAATCGCCGTCCCCAGTCCAGCGACCACTATAATCCCTAAAATAAACCCGACCGCACGATTGTCATTGGTTCGCGTTGCCCCAATAAAGCAAACAATGAAAGACAGGTAAACCGCGGCGATCATTATCAAATCGGGTGTGGTGTAATGCTTAAAATTAACAACGACGTTAAATAAGTAAAAAATTGAAAATACTAGGGATGAGTAAGCCCATTTCGCTGCCGCAGTATCAGCAATAGGTGGCATTGTTGTCTTATGAGAAATCACTACTGGCTTCCTTCTTCACCTAATTTTTAAGGTTTAATTAATAAAATACAGTGGTTTACTTAAAAAGCAAACCACTGCCGTTGGACTAAAGACATACTATTGGTTTTGTGCAATTAGCATTTTTGCCCAACCGTAGTCTGGGTTTACCGTTAACGCCTGTTGCCAATGATTTTGTGCTTTGGTTACGTCACCTTGTTGAAGGTGAACAAGACCCAACCAGGTATAAGCTTCTGCTTCACCCCAGTGATAATCTGAGTATTGGTCTGATTTATAGGCTTCAAGGGCTTTTTCAAAAGCGGTTTGCGCCGCTTCTTTACTGCCGCCGAACATAGGCGGTGTGTTTAGCTTACCGATACCCTTAACGAGCATTACGCGTGGGTTATTTGGTGCCATTTCTTCAGCGGCATCTAAGGTTTGGCCAGACTTGATTCCGTAATAAGCACCTTTCAAAGGTTCCATCGCGACTTTGTAGCCGTAGACTTGTGCCAACAATGCTTTTACTTCTGCATTATCAGGGTTGCTTTCAGTTAATGACTCTAAGGTTTCCATAGAGCGATTAAGCGCTACTTTGGCTTCTTCTTGTTCAGCTTTTAAGTTGTGACTTAAAGCTAAACGATAAAGGCCTAATGCTTTGTCATAGCCGCTGTATTGCGCTGAAAGAGTCGAAAGTGTTTGGGTATCTAACGTCGCTGCTGCTTTTTCAATTTGGTCAATTTCAGACTGACCCGCTGTTGCTGCAAAAGAAAAAGTAAGTGACGCGATTAGTGTTACACGAGTGATTAAAGTTTTCATAATGTATCTCCTTGGTTAAGTTCAAGTTGATTATTGGTGAAAACTTAGAAGTATTTTAGAGAGGTTTGTCACCAATTTAAGGTGACATTTGTCATGAATAAAAAAACGGAGTGTCAAAACACTCCGTTTTCATTTATTTCTAACGCTTTAAAAATTACTCAGCGTCTTCGTCGCCTTGCTCTTGAGAAGCTAAAGGCTTCATGTGTGGGAACAAGATAACGTCTTTAATTGTTGGTGAGTCAGTGAACAACATCACTAGACGGTCGATACCAATGCCTTCACCCGCTGTCGGTGGTAAACCAAATTCAAGTGCTTGGATGTAGTCTTCGTCGAAGTGCATCGCTTCGTCATCACCTGCGTCTTTTTCTTCAACTTGTTTTTGGAAACGAGCTGCTTGGTCTTCTGCGTCGTTAAGCTCAGAGAAACCATTTGCTAACTCACGGCCACCAACGAAGAATTCAAAACGGTCAGTGATGAATGGGTTTTCATCATTACGACGAGCAAGTGGTGATACTTCCCACGGGTACTCAGTAATGAACGTAGGCTGGTCTAGTTGCTCTTCAGCTGTCTCTTCGAAGATTTCACACAAGTATTTACCTGGACCCCAAATGCCATCTACTTCTGGCTCTTTAATGTGAAGCGACTTGGCGATCACTTTAAGCGTTTCTAAGTTTTTTTCTGGGTCTTGAATCGCCGCTTTCCACTCAGGGTTGTTAGCAATTTCTTCGCTGTATTTTAATACCGCGTCAGACATACTTAAGCGTGTGAACGGTTGACCAAAGTCGTATTCTTTCGTTTCTACTACTTCACCGTCTGCGTTTTTAACTGTGTTTACAACCGTTGTTGTTCCTAGAACATCTTGAGCAACCGTGCGCAACATGTCTTCTGTTAGGTTCATCAAGTCTTTGTAGTCAGCATACGCTTGGTAGAACTCAATCATGGTGAATTCTGGGTTGTGACGTGTCGACAAGCCTTCGTTACGGAAGTTACGGTTGATTTCGAATACACGTTCAAAACCACCAACAACCAAACGCTTAAGGTATAGCTCTGGAGCGATACGCAAGTACATGTCACGGCTCATCGCATTGTGATGAGTGATGAATGGGCGAGCTGTTGCACCACCTGGGATTACCTGAAGCATCGGCGTTTCAACTTCCATGAAGTCACGTTCTTCAAGGAATTTACGAATGCCAGAAACAACTTTTGAACGCACGTGGAACGTTTTACGAGTGTCTTGGTTAGTGATCAAGTCGACATAACGCTGACGGTATTTAGCTTCTTGGTCTGTTAAACCGTGGAACTTTTCAGGTAACGGACGAAGTGACTTAGTTAATAACTCGTAGTTTTGCATATCAACGTAAAGGTCGCCTTTACCTGACTTGTGCAGTGGGCCAGAAACCCCGATGATGTCACCGATGTCTAATACGCCGTACTTTTCTTTAATTTGTTTTTGAACATCTTTTGACGCGTATGCTTGGATGCGACCTTTCATGTCTTGTAAAAGCATGAATGGACCACGTTTTGCCATGATACGACCTGCGATAGATACTTGGGTATCCATCTCGATCAACTTTTCTTTATCAAACTCACCAAACTCTTGTTGCAAGTCGTCGCTGTAATGTTCGCGACGGAACGTGTTTGGGTGCGCATTTGCAGAGCAGTTTTCGCGGATTTTTTCCAACTTACTACGACGTTCTGCAATCAGCTTATTCGCATCTTGGTGTTGTTCAGTCATTGATGTTCTCAGTTACTTTTCGTTAATGTTGTCTTTTATAGGTTGGGCTCTAGCCAAACCCCAAATAAATAAAGCGAGTTATAGTCCTGCTTTAAGACTAGCTTCAATAAATTTATCTAAATCGCCATCTAAAACAGCTTGCGTATTTCTGTTTTCTACGCCTGTTCTCAAGTCTTTAATTCGAGCATCATCGAGAACGTATGAGCGGATTTGACTACCCCAGCCAATATCTGACTTGGCGTCTTCCGCTGCTTGTTTTTGCTCATTTTGTTTTAACATTTCTAGCTCATAAAGCTTCGCTTTTAGCTGCTTCATGGCTTGGTCTTTGTTTTTGTGTTGTGAACGCTCGTTTTGACACTGTACAACAGTATTTGTTGGAACGTGAGTAATACGAACCGCAGAGTCAGTCGTGTTAACGTGCTGACCACCAGCACCCGACGCTCGATAAGTGTCAATTTTCAAATCCGACGGATTGATATCGATATCAATGTTGTCGTCCACTTCTGGATATACAAACACAGATGCAAACGACGTATGACGACGTGAGTTAGAGTCAAATGGTGATTTACGTACCAAGCGATGTACACCTGTTTCTGTACGTGACCAGCCAAACGCGTATTCGCCACTGATGCGAATTGTCGCGCCTTTAATACCGGCAACGTCACCTGGGGTCGCTTCGATAAGCTCGGTTTTAAAGCCCTTGCTTTCACACCAACGCAAATACATACGCAACATCATGTTGCACCAGTCTTGTGCTTCTGTACCGCCAGAGCCCGACTGCAAGTCGATATATGCATCGTTTGAGTCTAACTCGCCTGCAAACATACGGCGGAACTCTAACGTGTCTAACTTGGCGGCTAATTCGCTTAACTCACCTTCGGCTTCATCAAAGGTCTCTTGATCTTCCGCCTCTTGTGCTAATTCGATTAGCCCTTCAACGTCATCACACCCTTGGTCCAATTCGTCGATGGTTTTAACGATGGCCTCTAACGTCGAACGCTCTTTACCAAGCGCCTGTGCTCGAGCCGGGTCATTCCAAACTTCTGGGTCTTCTAGTTCACCGGTGACTTCTTCTAACTGCTCTTTTTTGGCAGCATAGTCAAAGATACCCCCGAAGAACGTCAGTACGCTCACGGATATCAGCTAATTGATTTAAGACCGGATTTACTTCAAACATTGGATTGTCGTGACCTTTATTATTTTAAAACGTGCAACAAAAAATTGTGCCGGAGTGTAACAATTTTAGTGCCTTTACTCAATTGTAGTTTGTCGGTTGTTTACACCGAAACAACCATTTTCATTGCGCTTACAGCGCCTTTATCTTTTCGAGTACAGGAACATTTGCATCAGGAAATGGTAGTTCTAAAAGCTCAGTTTTGCTAAACCAATTTACTTCTTGCCCTTCAACTCCTTTGGCTTCTCCGGTGAAGCCGTCGACCCATTGAAAATGAAGCTGAACTGTCTTTTCTGGGTAAGCGAAGGTGAGTGATTCAAATGGACTCTGTGAAGTAACGTCGATAGCGAGTTCTTCTAGCAATTCACGGGTTAGGGCTTGTTCAACTGTCTCATCAGCTTCAATCTTGCCACCAGGAAACTCCCACTTGCCGCCTTGGTGTAAATGATCCAAGCGCTTACTTAATAAAAACTGACCGTCGCGTTCAATGATTGCAGCCGCGACTCTAATGACCTTTGTCATACTCATCCCATCTTATTAACTTGATTGTGTCCACAGCTAGAGATTTAACCTACTCTCTAACTCACAACACTTTTACTATTACCGTTTCGTTTTCATCGTTTTGATGAATAAATGTTTCGATAATAAACGTTTTGATAATAAAAAAGGTGAGCCATGCTCACCTTTTATTCGTCACCGTTAAGCTAGTTGAGCCCTAGCTTAATTTTCCGTGACATTGTTTGTACTTTTTACCAGAACCACAAGGGCACGGATCGTTACGACCAACTTTAGGCTCGTTGCGAACACGAGATGCCGGCTGTTCTTCATTAGCTAGCTGGTTCGCTGAGTCGTGCTGGTATTCTTTTGGCGTGTTTTCCGCTTTACGGTGCTGTTCTTCTACCGCTTCAACGTCTTCCGGCGCTTTAACTTGAACACGACATAAGATCTTAATCACTTCAATTTTAAGCTGTTCTAACATGTTGCTGAACAACTCAAACGATTCGCGCTTGTATTCTTGTTTTGGATTCTTCTGAGCATAACCACGTAAGTGAATGCCCTGACGAAGGTGATCCATCGCAGCCAAATGCTCTTTCCAATGCTGATCAAGACTTTGTAACATCACTGCTTTTTCGAAGTGACGAAGAACGTCTGCGCCAACTTGTGCTTCTTTTTCTTTGTACATCGCGTCGATTTCTTCGCTGACACGCTGTTTTAACGTCTCTTCGTGAAGTTTTGAGTCTTCCTCTAACCACTTACGAACTGGTAAGTCGACACCGAAGTCAGCATTTAGTTGCTCTTCAAGACCTTCTAAGTTCCACATTTCTTCAAGTGAATGAGGTGGAATATGAGTGTCTAATACAGTTGCAACGACATCACGGCGGATGCTTTCGATTACTTCTGCGATATCACCCTCTTCCAACAATTCGTCACGTTGAGAGTAGATAACTTTACGTTGGTCATTAGCAACGTCATCGTATTCTAATAGCTGTTTACGAATGTCGAAGTTACGCGCTTCAACTTTACGTTGTGCATTTTCAATCGCCTTGTTCACCCACGGGTGCTCAATGGCTTCACCTTCTTCCATGCCCAACTTACGCATCATGTTGGTCACACGGTCAGAGGCGAATAAACGCATTAACGTGTCTTCCATCGACAAGTAGAAACGAGATGAACCTGCATCACCTTGACGACCTGAACGACCACGTAACTGATTATCGATACGACGTGACTCGTGACGTTCGGTACCGATGATGTGTAAACCACCCGATGCTAATACGGCATCATGGCGTTTTTGCCATTCACTCTTAATGTGTTCGATTTGTTGTTCAGTCGGCTCTTTCATACGAGCGACTTCTGCTTGCCAGTTACCACCTAACATGATGTCGGTACCACGACCGGCCATGTTCGTTGCGATAGTCACCGCACCTGGGTAACCCGCATCTTCGATGATCTGTGCTTCTTTTTCGTGTTGTTTGGCGTTTAGTACGTTGTGTTTGATCTTTTCTTTCTTAAGGAGCTTAGATAACAACTCTGAAGACTCGATAGAAACCGTACCTACTAACACTGGCTGACCACGTTTTTCACATTCGCGAATATCAGCAATGATTGCTTTGAATTTTTCTAGTTGGGTTAGATACACCAAGTCCGTCATGTCGTTTCTGACCATCGGCTTGTTGGTTGGGATAACAACCGTATCTAGTCCATAAATTTGTTGGAATTCGAATGCTTCAGTATCGGCTGTACCTGTCATACCAGACAGCTTGTCGTACATACGGAAGAAGTTCTGGAAAGTAATAGACGCTAGTGTTTGGTTTTCGTTTTGAATACGAACGCCTTCTTTTGCTTCAACCGCTTGGTGTAAACCTTCTGACCAACGACGACCTTCCATTGTACGACCTGTGTGTTCATCAATGATCACAACTTCGTCATTGTTAACAATGTAGTCGACGTCTTTTTGGTACATAACGTGAGCACGTAGTGCTGCATACACATTGTGTAGAAGCGGAATATTGGCGGCTGAGAATAGTGAGTCATCTTCACCAATAACACCCGCTTCACGTAAAATCTCTTCAACGCGCAATTGACCACGCTCAGTTAAATAAACCTGCTTTGATTTTTCATCAGCGGTAAAGTCACCGTCACCTTCAACGCCTTCTTCGTCTTCTTTTTCTTGACGTTCTAGCTTAGGTACGATTTCGTTAATTTTGATGTAGATCTCTGAATTGTCTTCTGCTGGGCCAGAAATGATAAGAGGCGTACGAGCTTCATCAATTAGAATCGAGTCAACCTCATCGACAATAGCAAAGGCTAACTGCTTTTGAACGCGTTCATCGGCACTAAACGCCATATTGTCGCGAAGGTAATCAAAACCAAATTCGTTGTTCGTGCCGTAAGTGATGTCAGCAGCATAAGCAGCTTTTTTCTCTTCATGACCCATACCTGGGATATTACAGCCAACCGTCATACCTAAGAATTCAAATAAAGTACGGTTAGTCTCAGCATCACGACGTGCTAAGTAGTCATTCACGGTAATAACATGAACACCACGACCTGTTAACGCATTTAAATAGGCTGGCAGCGTTGCTGTTAGTGTTTTACCTTCACCGGTACGCATCTCAGCGATACTGCCCTCGTTCAGCACCATACCACCAATCATTTGCACATCGAAATGACGCATGCCGTAAACACGTTTACTCGCTTCACGAACGGTAGCAAAGGCTTCAGGTAACAAGTCATCTAATGATTCGTTCTTACTTAAACGTTCACGAAACTCAGCTGTTTTAGCTTTGAGTTCTTGATCCGAAAGGCTTTCAAATTGAGGTTCTAGGGCGTTGATGGCCGCGACGATTTTATTGAGCTGCTTAAGCTTACGTTGGTTTTTACTACCAAAAAGTTTTGTTAACAATGAAGAGATCATATTTTTCAGCTTTACTTCTGACTGTTCTTATAATGAAAACAATCGGCCCTGTGCCGATTGTTTAGTTTTTATTCAAATCGTGTTTTGAGTTTAATGACAGTTCAAAACAACTAATTTACTTTCCTGTAAACGTACGGTAATGGATCAACCTGTTTACCACGTTTAATTACTTCGTAATGAACATGTGGTCCAGTTGAACGACCTGTACTGCCCATTTTCCCTATGGTTTGACCTTTTTCGACTAAATCGCCGACAGCCACTTCAATAGATTTGTTATGACCGTAGCGAGTGATAATGCCATCGCCGTGATCAATTTCGACTAAATTACCATAACCAAATCGAGAATCTGCCCACGTTACCACGCCTGCCCCTGTTGCGACAACATCCGCGCCTTCATCTCCGGCAAAATCTAACCCCTTGTGCATAGCTGGCATGCTAGTGAAAGGGTCTTTTCGGACACCGTAGTATGAAGATAGCCAGCCAGATTTAATTGGGCGGCCAGAAACAAATATCTCTTCTTCTATATGGGTATTCATTAAGATAGATTCAAGTACCGCCATTTTTCTTTCTTGACCATCGAGCTTCATTAACATTTGCTCCATGTCGGCAATGAGAGAGGTTACGTCTGTAATGACGTCTCCTGCATCTTCTGCATTAGGACCACCAACATTGGCTTCCATATCAAAATTGAATTCTTCGGCTGGGATTTTGGCTTGTTCGGCCACTCGTGAAGCAACCGCATCGAGACGGTTTACTTGTCCCTTAATCTCTGCGAGCTTAAGAGCTAATGCACTTAACTGGTGCTCAGTTTGACGTTTTAAGCTAATGAGCTGTTGCTTTTCGTCACTGTACTCTTGTTGAGCACTCAATAATTGTTCTCGTACCTCAGCGGTATCGCCGCTATCTTTAATAACAGTACTGACTAGCCAAACAGTAGCGATCAGGAAAGCAATTGCCACTGGCAACCATTGCGCTTTCGGCATTTTCGCCGAAAAACGAACGTTTTTTCCTTTGTAAATAAGTGTTAAACTCATTAAATACTACCTAATTTAAAGGGCCGTTTGTTTTGAAATCACCAAAGCCACTGAACGAATTGTTTGAGAACAATCGACATCAGTCGAATTTGGTTCAATATCAACAAAAAACCAAAGATTTCAGAGCGATTAAAGCGCTACTTTCTGAGCATTTAGACGACAATATCGCCGAAAACATCTTAGTGTGCAACTTTAAAAACTCGATATTATACCTTGAAACGACGTCGGCTGCGATTGCCACTGCGTTCAAAATGTACCAATCCCGTATTCTCTCGCAGGTCAGACAGCAAATCAATCCTGCGACCGTGACGATAGAGATGAAGGTCAGCCCAAAGTCTACGTTGGTTAATCATGCCAACAGATCTAATGCTAGTAACCGTGTAGATAGTTCGAACGACGCGACTGGAACAGACAAAGTTAATGCAAAAGTATTGCCAAGTGATGTTGCCCATTCCATCGAAGCTCTTGCAAATAACCTCACAGATGGCACTGACGATAAACTCAAACAAGCATTGCTAAAACTAGCCAAACACAGATCATCCAACTAGTTTAGTCTAAGTTCCAGGTACTACTATCCTTTTTCAAACTCGTTAATTCATCCAGTAATTCGAGTAGTTCTGGCTCTAAGTCTCGAAGCTGCTTTGTTTTCTTAAGGCCAACTTCGATACGTTCGGCTAACGCTCTTATTTTGGGTACACCTGTATAACAACACGCGCCGTGGAACTTATGAACTATCGTTATAATTTCATCGACGTTTTCGTCTTCTAAAAAGACTTCTAGCTGTTCTATCGTAGCCGGAATACTTTTTACCAACATCGATAACATTTGAATGGCGAGGTCTCGTTTACCCGCTGAGCGCTCAAGTGCCATACTCCAGTCAACATGAGGGTGGGATGCAAATTCAGGTAAACCGCTATCCTCTTCAACATAGGCTGTTTTAATCGACTTTACAGTGTTTGCTCCGACAATGTCACAATGTATTCCCGTAAACTCAACCAAGACCTGAGTTAGCATCTCTTCATCGATTGGCTTTGATAGATAATCCGCAAAGCCACAGTTTTGAAAATGTTTTTGTTCATCTGGTCCGGCGTGTGCTGTCACTGAAATAATCGGCGTTTGCTCGTTGAGTGATTCTTCTTTGATTTTTTGACATGCCGTAATACCGTCCATTATCGGCATCTGAATATCCATAAAAATCAGATCGTAACTGTACTTCTGCGCTTTTTCTAACGCGACTTGACCATTTTCTGCGGTATCTGTTACTACTGCAATATCATCGAGTAGAGATGACAACAATTTTAAGTTTGACTCATTATCATCTACCGCCAAGACCTTAACGCCTTTAAACGAAACCGTATTTACGGCCGTATTCTTATCCACCACGGTATAAGGTTGAGCTAGAGTATTTAGCAGCTTACTGTGATTAATTGGACGGCTAATACAGGCATGAACGCCGGTTTTTAGTAGTGCTTCTTTTAAGTTTGGTGAGATACTATTTATCATCGCAAAGACGAGCTGACATTGCTCTTTGGCTTTTGCTATGAGTTGCTTAGCTTTACCAACCGTGTTCGGTGATACATCTACAGATAAAAGCACCATGTCATAATCATTACCAATCTCGCTCAATAAGTCTTCTTCATTATCAACCGCGACAACACTCATATTGGTGTAATCACTGAGTACCGCTTGCAGATCCGAATTGGACTGCTCATTATTATCAAACACTAATATACTGCGACCATTGAGCTCTTCGGTAGGCAATGCTTGTGCAACCGGTACATTGTTTTCTTTTATTTTAGCAGTGAAATGGAAGGTGCTACCCTGTCCAAGTTTACTGTTAAAGCCAATTTCGCCTCCCATCACTTCTATCAGCTTTTTACATATACTTAAGCCAAGTCCAGTACCGCCATATTTACGAGTAATAGAACTATCAGCTTGACCGAAGGCCGCAAACAAACGCTTTTTCCCTTCGTCATCTATACCGATACCTGTATCGGATACCAAAAACTTAATTTGATGACCTTGAGTATCACTACCTAAGTATTTTACGTCGACTCTAATGTAGCCTTCGTTGGTAAATTTAAGCGCATTTCCCATTAGGTTAATGATGATTTGCTTTATTCGGTCGGGATCACCCCGTAATGCATCCGGCACACTTGAGTCGATTCTAAGATGAACATCCAAGCCTTTATCGAAAATAGTCGGTGCCATTAGCGTCATCACTTCATTAACGGTATCACGAAGAGAAAATGGCAAGGTTTCCAACTCCATTTTACCGGCATCAAGTTTGGAGAAGTCCAGAATGTCATTAATGATACGAAGAAGATTCTTTGCCGAGGAATCGATCGTCTCTAAGAAATCTGTTTGGTTTGCATTGAGTGGCGTTTTTTTTAATTGTCGAGTAAAACCTAACACCCCATTTAGTGGCGTTCTTAATTCGTGAGACATGTTTGCCAAGAATTGAGATTTAACATCATTGGCGGCTTGGGCATCTTTTCGGGCGATACTCAGCTCAATGTTTTGCTCTTCCAGCTGCTCAACCGTTTGTTGCAGCTCTTGCGTATGCTCACTGATATTATGCTCGGCTAACTCATTGGCAATATGAAGCTTTTTGCTCAATGTGTTTATACCTTGCTTGATCAACTCAAACTCGCCATTCAAAGGCTCAACAATTCGCGCTTTTGTTTCACCTTTGTCAATTTTGTCTAATGTGCTGGTGAAGATATTAAGGGGGTTTATTAATCGTTCAACAAACCAAAATGCCAAGCCAAAACACACAACAATCGACAGGAGCATGATCACTACAAGAATAATGGAGTCTTTCTGTTGTTTCAGCATGACCGCTGTTCGACTTAGTTCGACGACAAGGTAGCCATACAAAACACGATCGCGCCCTTTGATAAGTAAAACAGGTGAGTCATCAATACCCTTGCCCCAAATAGGCGTTCGCACATAAATACGGTTGCTTTCTATTTGAGATTGGGTTGTCGGAGGTATCGTTTTACCCGCGGGTAACGTCGCTCCTGACACTGACTTGGCCTGGTTTGTTGATAAATAAACCTGATGATCGGTCGTAAAAACGGTAATATTGGTCACAACTGGACTAGCATTTCTATGGGCGGCATCTAGGGCCTGCACTAAATAACCCAGTTCTTTTTTACTAATGGAGTGAGCACTTAATAACGCCAAAGGCTCAGCAATATTGACACCTTGTTCGATGAGGGCAGCGTCCAATTCGACATGACGCTTATAAATCAGAAAGCCTCCAAGAAGGAGACTGATGACCAGTGCTGGCAACAAAATGATAAGAAATGCCCACTGACGCATAGAAAGCTGAGTTTTCATTAAAGAATTTCTAGTATAATGACTTCATTAAAATTATATCGTTAAGTTAACCCAAAGCGTTAACTCACACAATAGACGAGCAAGTCACCGAGTCAGGAAACCTACCAATGGCAAAGATTTTCAAGCCCAGTAAACAACTTAAATCAAGAAAACATGCATCTAGCGCCAAGCAACTTGGTCATTTTACCGGGCAAGTCGACAACTATGACTTGCAGCTCAAAGGTATTGTTTCCAACCCACATAACAAAGTCGCCTTTGTTCCTGGTGTTATTAAAGGCGAAAAGGTCAAAGTCAACGCCGTTAGCTACACCGAGCGGGTTATTCAAGGCGAACTTTTGGAAATCATTGAGCCAAGTCCACTGCGCACCAAGCCAACCTGCCAACATTATGATGAGTGTGGTGGTTGTCAGGTTCAGTATTTAGATAACGACCAGCAAACTCTTGAAAAACAAAACGCCCTACAACAACTGCTGCAAAAAGCACTCGGCACGACAGATGATGTTTGGGCACCGGCTATTCAAAGTCCAGCATGGGGCTACCGCCGAGCCGCTCGATTAGTGACCTGGCTAAGCAAAGGTAAAGAAGCCTCAAATGGACCAGCAATTAAACTAGGTTTCAGAACCAAACAATCTAAGAATGTGGTTAACTTAAATGAGTGTCCTATTTTGGCAACACCTTTAATGCCAATTGTTGAGGCCTTGCAAGCAGCATTAAATGATCAATCACATTTTTCAACGATACTGCAATCGGCAGACGAAAGAGTAAAAGCCTTAACTCATTTTCAATTATTCTCGCTCGATAACTACAATGCTGTCGTAGTGCGTTTAGCAAAATTGGATGATGTTGCGAGTTTAGATTTCTTGTTGCCTGTGGCTGAGCAACTTGATTTTCATTTGATTGCCGAACTTGATAACAATGACTTTCGAGTCCTCAGAGAGCACAAAAAAGCTAACGGTTTGCAGCTTGAATATCAAGGCGACGCATTGCGTTTCGAATTTACCGCAAAAGACTTTATTCAAATAAATCCTATAGTTAACGAAAAAATGATCGAACAAGCGATGGACTGGCTTGCACCAGAGCCGAACGAGCGCATCTTGGACTTATTTAGTGGTGTAGGTAATTTTACCCTGCCGTTAGCTAAAAGAGCCAAACACGTTATTGGTGTTGAAGGGGTGTTTAACATGGTAAAGCAACTCAAGCACAATGCGGAACTAAACCAACTGGACAATGTCGAAGCTTACCAAGCAGATTTGTCACAGTTTGATGAAAAACGTCCGCCAAAATGGCTTAAGCCCATTGATAAGTTGTTACTCGATCCGGCAAGAGATGGAGCGTTAGCCGTAATGCAAACCATCCCTAAACTCAAACCCAAACAGATCTTGTACATATCATGTAACCCGACAACCATGGTACGCGACGTAAAATTATTAAAAAGCGCCGGATATGAATTGAAAAAGGCCGGAATTCTTAATATGTTTCCTAATACTTCTCATGTCGAGGCTATGGTCTTACTAGAAAAGTAAATACCTATATCAGCAGTAAATAACGTAAAAGGGATTAAGTGTGGTTTCTGTCACTCGAGTTCACAATCTTGAACAAGTTTTAACGAGTCATAATGTCCGTGAATGGCTTGAGGCTACTGGTCTCGAGGATCACACTGTGGATGCCATTAATCATGGCGTCGAATGGCTACTCGAACAACAAAAACGCTTGGACGCACACCCTGTTCACGACATCGATTTTACCCGTCAAGGCCTACAAATCGTTGAAATCATGCTCGAGCTGAGTATGGACGATGAAAGTCTTATTGCTGCCCTGCTTTATCCGTATTTTGGCCCACAAGCCAGCGACAAAAAACTCAAAGAGGCCATTGCAAACACTTTTGGCAAAAACATCTTAGCGCTACTCAATGGCGTTCGAAAAATGGCAAACCTAGGGTTGTTATCATCAAGAGTAAAACATTCGGCCTCTCAAGCTGAAAATATTCGCCGTATGCTCACCGCTATGGTCGAGGATGTGCGTTCAGTCGTTATCAAGCTAAGTCAGCAAGTTGTTTACCTTCGCAACATTAAAAACGACGATGAAGAAACAAAAGTACTAGCAGCCAAAGAAACGCAAACTATTTTTGCGCCACTGGCTAACCGACTTGGAATCGGTCAGTTGAAGTGGGAGCTCGAAGACTACGCGTTTCGCTATTTACAACCTGATGTTTATAAATCTATCGCTAAGAACTTGGAAGAAAAGCGCGCCGATCGCCAACAGTACCTCGAAGATTTTGTCCAAGACATGTCTAACAAAATGGCAGAACTCGACATAAAAGCCGAAGTCTATGGCCGTCCCAAACATATCTATAGCATCTACAAAAAGATGCAAAAGAAAGACTACGACTTTTCGCAACTCTTTGACATACGCGCGGTTCGCGTTGTCACTGAGCGATTACAAGACTGTTACAGTGCCTTAGGTGTCATTCATACCAACTGGCGTCATATTCCTAGTGAATTTGACGACTATGTCGCAACGCCAAAGCCAAATGGCTATCAATCCATTCACACTGTCGTGATTGGTCCGCAAGGTAAGCCAATCGAAATACAAATTCGCACTCTAGAAATGCATGAAGAGGCAGAATTAGGTGTTGCGGCTCACTGGCAATACAAAGAAAGCGACAGTAAAAACAAAAGCGTCAAAATGTCGAGCTATGAAGAAAAAATTGCTTGGCTACGCAAACTTCTGCAATGGCAAGAAGAAATGGCCGACACAGATGAGTTTGCTGAAGAAGTTCACAACCAGGTGGTGGAAGATAGAGTTTATGTCTTTACCCCAAATGGTGATGTTATCGATTTACCAAGTGGCTCAACGCCGCTTGATTTTGCCTATTATATTCACACCAATGTCGGTCACAGATGTATAGGTGCCAAGGTCTTTAATCGTATTGTGCCCTTTACTTATCAGCTAAAAACGGGCGACCAAATCGAAATCATTACCGGCAAAGAGCCCAACCCCAAACGAGATTGGCTTAACCCTAATTTAGATTATGTTCACAGCTCTCGAGCTCGCGCCAAAATTCAAACTTGGTTTAAGCAGCAAGACAAAGACAAAAACATTGTTGAAGGTAAACATTTATTAGAGTCCGAGCTTAATCGCCTTGATATTCCGTGGGAAAACCTCGACAAAGCCGTTGCTCGATTCAATCTAAACTCTGTAGATGACTTATTGGCTGGCGTTGGCGGTGGTGACGTTAGGATCAACCAAGTTACCAACTATTTACAGTCGTTACGTGAAGATCACCAGCGCCCAGAATACGACCCGAGACTGATCCAAAAACCACGGAAAAAAGGCAAGAAATATCAAAATGGCGTAGTTCTACAAGGTGTCGGTAACCTGATGAATCAACTTGCTGGCTGCTGTAATCCGATTGCTGGTGATGACATTGTGGGTTATATCACACAAGGCCGCGGTGTCGTTATTCACCGAGCAGATTGCGAGCAGTTTAAAGTCGTGATGGAAGACCACCCAGAGCGCTTTATCGAGGCGAGCTGGGCAGAACAGTACTCTGGTGGTTATGTTTCTAACGTTCAAGTTTTTGCCAATGATAGAAGCGGCTTGATTCGTGATATTACGACTATATTAGCCAATGAAAAAATTAACGTTATCGGTATGAGCACAGACTCTGATGTAAATAACCAAATGGTCAAAATGGGTCTTAAACTCGAAGTCTATAACCTTAGTGCATTCAACCGAGTATTAGACAAAATCAGTCAAGTAGAAGAAGTAATAAAGGTAAAACGCGTCTAATGAATTGGCAGCAAAAACTAGAAAAATTAACCGCAGATAGTATCCAAACCAGTGCTGAAGACAACGCGACTGATAACTCTGTTGAAAGCATAGCCTTGTCTGGTATCGACAAATTACAGCTCATTATGTCGATGCTTAGAGATCCAGAAAATGGCTGTCCGTGGGATTTAAAACAAGACTTTAAAAGTATTGTTCCACACACACTAGAAGAAGCGTACGAAGTTGCTGAAGCAATAGAACAAGAAGACTTTGAGGAATTACCTAAAGAGCTTGGAGACTTATTATTTCAAGTCGTGTTTTACGCTCAACTAGGTAAAGAGCAAAACCGGTTCGACTTTGAGGCTATCGCGAATACCATGGCCGAGAAATTAATTCGCCGCCACCCACATGTATTTGGCTCGCTCAGTGACAAGCCGTTAAATGACGATGAAATCAAATACAACTGGGAACAAATCAAAGCAGAAGAAAGAGCACAACGAGCTAACCAACAAGCCCCGTCTGTTTTGGACGATATCCCAAGCGCGTTACCGGCGCTTAACCGCGCGTACAAAATTCAAAAACGAGCAGCCCATGTTGGCTTTGACTGGCCTGATGTTAGTGGTGCGCTTGATAAAGTCAGAGAAGAGATTGACGAGCTTCAAGCCGAAATTGCTAAATTAGAAACTTCTCCCAAAGAAGCACCAGAAGAATTAAGAGCAGCCATGGCTGACGAATTAGGCGATTTGTTTTTTGCATTAACAAATGTGAGCCGTCATTTGGGGCTTAACCCTGAGCAAACCGTTCGAGCGGCTAACGATAAATTTAGTCGACGTTTTAGAGGGGTAGAAAAATTGGCTGGGGCTGACCTGCCTTCGCTGTCGTTAGAGGAAATGGAAGCGTTGTGGCAGCAAGTAAAACGCACTGAAAGTAAGTAATACGACGTTAAAGTAAGTAAACGCATTGACGGTAAATAAAAGAGAAGAAAGCTATTTCACTCGTTGTGATTCTAGCGTGAAATTTTGAGCCCGTTATGGGCTCAATGTTAATCGTTACTTGGTCGCTCCGCTAATGCGATGCTTTTTTGTATAGAAATTTGCCACCGCCTTGGTTTAATACAAAGCTGTTCTTACTAGGCTCAAACAACATCATGATGCCCGCCGCGTCAAAGACATACTCATAATCGTTTTCGTTTATATTCTGCAACGTTAATGGAAACGCGCCTTGCCCCGTTGCTTGTGCCATTAGCGTTTCGCCTTCAACAAATACCTTTATGTCTAGCGGTAATTGTTTCGACTGGTATTCTCCTACAAAGACTTCAAAATCAATGTTCTTGGCGCCTTCGGTAGACTTTGGAGCGAATTCTGGAACATCAAACTCTCTGCCATAGGTGGCACTTAGTATGGCAACCAACACATCATTAAAAGGGTAGTTCAGGCCGTTTAGTGTCACGGCCCTAGAAATCTCGCCATCGTCAAAATAAACTGCATTCGAGACAAAGCCATCAATACCACCATTGTGACCAAATCCGACTTTGTCATAAAAAGGGTAAGACATGAGACCGAGTCCATATTGACCTGGCTGTGTCATCATCTTCACTGTCTTCATATCTAATAGTTCACCACTAAAAAGCGCGTTCAAAAACGCCGTCACTTCTTTTGGTGTAGATACAACCGCACCAGCAGCGTGAGGAATACTATTGTCAGTTTGTGTTGCGACTTGCCACTGCCCTTTATATTGATAACTTTGAGCTTCATTCAATTCTACATCAACACCATCGCCGAAGTGAGTATGACTCAGCCCTAATGGCGCGACGATTTGTTGTTTTAATGCCTCGGCATAAGAGGTTTTAAACAAATCTTCAATAATAAAACCAAGTAAAACATAGTTTGTATTAGAATATTCATACTGCGCGTTTGGTTCGAACTGAGGCTCAAAATCGCTCAGCTTAGTCAGCATTTGTTCTCGAGTCTGTGATGACTCATGGTAATCCAAGTAATCAGCACCATTAGTAAAGTTATACAAACCACTTCGGTGTGATAACAAGTGTTTGATAGTAATAGATTTGGCATTAGGGAATTGGGGGAAAAAGTCGGCTAGAGGCTGTTGCAAAGACAACTTTTCAAGCTCAACCAACTGCATAATTAGTACCGCCGTATAAACCTTACTAATCGAGCCGATTTGAAACTTGGTATCCGCATCAAGCATTATGCCTTTTTCTACTGAAGCAAAGCCTGACTGATGGTCATAAATCAACTCACCTTTATGACGAATCGCCACTGAAGCCATCAACTTATTGTGCTCTGCTAACGTATCTAAATAATTGTCCAGTTTCACAAAATTAGGATTTTCGCCGCTTAAGTGAGATAGGTAATTAGATTCTGCTTGGGTATTTTTATCCGCTTGCGATACAAGCTCTTGATGTGGCTTATTGCTCGACTCTCCCGAGTCTTTCGGAAGCTCGGTGCAGCCTGTCATCATGACAATAGCTGATAATAAAGAGACCTTTGAAACTGTCTGAAAAAGATTCATGTTTATCCTTAACAATTTAATCTATTAATTGATTAACTTTCTTCAAACTCAACGCTGTACGTCTGGGTAATTATTATT
>NZ_CEYNSH010000030.1:0-17391 GCF_982872775.1 Psychrosphaera sp.
AACTTTGATATTTCGAAGCGGGTTAAAGCCGAAAATAAAATTTTACAACTTGCTGAAACCGATCAGTTAACTGGGCTTTCGAATCGGAATGCCTTAATAAAATTTGTTGAACAAGAGTTTGCAAGAGCTGACAGGCATGGATCTAAAGTCGTTTGCTTGTACTTTGATTTAGATAAATTTAAGCCGATTAACGATACCTATGGGCATCAAGTAGGTGACCATGTGTTGGTTGTGACTTCAAATAGATTACGAAAGCTGGCCAGAAAAACAGATTGTGTTGCGAGAATAGGTGGTGATGAGTTTGTTGTGATGTTGACTGATATTCAGAATAACGGGCAGCTCGCGATAGCCAAATCACGCATGGTCGAAGCGGTACTGACCCCTATTGATACAGACACCGGTGAGGTAATCGTTGGCACGAGCGTCGGTGTTGCGGTTTACCCTGACGACGCCGCCAACTTGGATGAGCTGTTAAATGAAGCTGACGCTCGCATGTACGAAGACAAAAAGTCATCTTCAAAATCAAAAACGCCAGACACCTAACAGTTGCACCGCATTTTCATCTTCATCGGTACCTAACTTATTGTTCCAATATTGATATTCAATACCAGCAAATAATGTGTCTTTTTTCCATGCAAGGGCGTGACCTACATCCCAACGAACTTGTAATTGTGCGAGAACCCAACTCTTGGTTTCAATGTCGTTTTGTGGTGTAGATAACTCTGTTTTTCTGCGGTTGATGTATTCGGCGTGACCTTCAAGATAAAATCGATGGCTGTCTGTCATAATCGGGTAGCGCCATGATACATCCACCATCCAACTGTTTTTCTCACGAGGTGCACCACCATTAACAATCCCTTCATTATCGTCAATATAACCAGTGACCAATACGTTTAAGAATTGAAAACCATCGACATCAAGTGCCAATTGCACTCCTGGTAAATACTTTAGAATATCTGACTCGGGAGCGGCATTGAAACCCATAACAAAACTGACATCTTTAAGTAGACCACCATACGAAACATCGAATATTTGTTTGCTACTGAAGGCTGGGTACCACTCTAAGTAAAGAGCGTCATTACTTCCAACACTGCTGTAGTCAGCGAAAAAGAAGTTGCTGCCATAATCCCAACCACTAGCATGTTGTAAGGTAATAATAGTGGTATTTGCGCTACTGCCAGGTACCCCATCAAATGGCTGATCTAGGTCACCATACTGAAGGTGCATTTCGGTAGTACTCCAATTAGAGGCTATTGAAGCGCCGGAAAATAGTAATGCCGATAAAAGTGAAAATTGAAACGCGTTTGAAAGTTTATTGGTAGAAAAAAACTGACTCATAAAACCTATGCCTATTTAAATTCAATGTCTTAAGACTAGCACCTTTTTTGAGCAAAAGAGCTAAATCCAAATAGGCAATAGGTAACAAAATTATAGTAAAGACTTATAGGGGCTTATGCAGCGAGTGACAAAATCTCCCTTGCTTTGCTTAGATCGATATCACCGTGTTCGCCAAGCTCTGTCATGCCATTCTTTTCTAAGTTCGCGACCAGCTTATCAATCGCTTGTTCTGTGCTGTCACCTAGTAAATCATAATCTGACATTTTCGTTTTGACGCCCATTGTTTCGAAGAAGTTCACAACAGCCAAAATAGTTTCACGAACGGCTTGTTGTTCGGTCGCGCCTGTGAAGGTCAGTCCGAACACACGCTGTCCTAGCTGTAAGATCTTTTCCTTTTTAGACGACTGCTGTACCTGCATTAATGCGGGTAACACAATTGCCAGTGTTTGAGCATGGTCCAAATTATACAAAGCGGTTAGCTCGTGACCAATCATATGAGTTGCCCAGTCCTGAGGAACACCACGGCCAATTAGGCCATTTAGGGCCATCGTTGCAGACCACATAATGTTCGCTCGTACATCATAGTCCTTAGGCGTTGCTAGACCTTTTGGTCCTTCTGTCACTAAGGTTTGCATGATGCCTTCGGCAAAGCGATCTTGGATTGGCGCATTAACCGGATACGTCAGGTATTGTTCGATAACATGAACAAATGCATCAACAACACCGTTACTGATCTGTTTCGTTGGTAATGAGAATGTGTATTCTGGATCTAATACAGCAAACTTAGGTTGTACAGACTCAGAAGAAAACCCTAGTTTTTGAGACGTTGCTTTTTTGGTGACAACCGAATTGCCATTGCTCTCCGAGCCTGTCGCTGGAAGTGTTAAAACTGCACCAATTGGTAACGGAGATTCAAAAGAAGCGCCTTTAGCTAATATGTCCCAAGGTTCTCCTTCGAAGTCTTTGGCTGCGGCAACAAATTTAGCACCGTCGATAACACTACCTCCACCAACGGCCATGATAAAGGTGACGTTTTCACGTCGAGCGACTTCAACAGCTTCCATGAGTGTTTCGTATGAAGGGTTCGGCTCTACACCGCTAAACTCAAATACGTTTGCATCAAGCGCTTCGTCGTTAAGTGCATTCATGACTTGATCATAAATACCATTATTTTTGATTGAACCACCGCCATATAAAAAGAGCACATTCGCTTGTGTAGGAATACGTGACACGATTTTCGTGATCTGACCCTTGCCAAAAAGAATTTCGGTTTGGTTTTTAAATGTAAAGTTAAGCATAAGGCTCCCGTTTGTTGGTTTCGTCGTTAGTAAGTGGGGATTAATATCTAGAATTAAAGCACGGTGAAGGGAGTTGACTTATTGTTAAACAAAAAGGGCTAGCGATAAGCTAGCCCTAAAACTTACGTATAAGAGTTATTCAAAGGAAATTTTGGTCGCAACAAGTGCGCCGTTTTGATCTAAATACCCTTCCGCTTCAATAACAACATCCAAAGCCAAATCTTCGGCGGTGCCATTTTTATAAACGGTAAACTCATCTGTAATAATTAGTTGTCCATTTACTTCAAAATTGTTTGTTGAGCTGAATACGGAAATTTCACCTTTCACTTCAGCTTCTTCCGGCTCTGCAAATTCAATTTTAGAAGCAACTAACACATTATTACTGTCCAGTTGACCTTCAACTTCAATAGTCACGCCAACTGCGATCATTTCGGAACTACTATTTTTAAACTCAGTTTCACTGTTAAATAAGACTTCTTGTTGATTAACAACGAAACCATTATCGGAAATTAAATCTGTAATAGTGCCTTCTAATGACGTTTCACTTTCAGATTCAAATTCAACTTTACTCGCCACTAAGACACCGTCATTGTTAATTTCACCTTCAACTTCGATTTCTATATCTAGCGATAAGTCATCCGCGGTTCCATTTTCAAATTCGGTTGTTTCTGTTGTGCTAATAGCTTGTTCGCCAATGCTAAAGTTTGAAGCATCGGTAAACTCTGATATCACGCCCTCTAAATCAACTTCACGGTGGCTTTCGGAGTCACTTTCAAAATCAATCTTCTGGGCGACAATGACACCGTCTTCAGTCAGGTAGCCTTTTAGCTCAATTTCGGCATCAATGACTAACTGATCTGGGCCGCCATCTTTATAACGAGTTGTGCTGTTTGTAATCACGCTATGACCATTAACAGTAAACTCAGAGCTTGATAGTTGAGAGTCAACAACACCTGAAATTTCTACTTCATTGTCGTCGTCCATCTCATCATCAGAGCCAGCTTTAATTTCTATTTCAAGAGCCAAAACTGAGCCGTCGTCTTGAGAAACACTTTCCACTTCAACTCTTGTATCTGTCGTTAATTCGGCAAAGAATTCTGACGAGGTAAGTTCATAGCCATTTGGTTGCTCTATTTCTGTTGCTTCGGTAACCGAAACGGTCACACCTTTTATAGTGAATTCAGGTTGCTCAATATTTGTTGGTTTACCTTCTAGACTGATAGTGTCATTGTCCTTATCTACTTCAGCGGCCGTTTTGGTGCGTTTTAGTTGTCTAGCCAATAGCTGACCTTCTACTTCAAACGCTTTGACGACGATTTTATCGTCAATAAGAATATCATCGATTCTAAATCTTCTTTCTTTAGCCGAGGAAACATCAATAAACTGTGTGTATTCATCGGTGATAACGGTTGTGCCAAGAATAACGACGGAGTTAGCATCTACATCGGTGGACTCAACAAACCCTTCTACTTTTATTTGAGTATCTAGGTCTAGTCGGATTTGGTGAGCAATGAATACCTCATCGACAAAGGCACCTTTAATCGAGACCTCTACATCTTCAGCCAAGTCGGCTGCTGTACCACCTTTAAACTCAGTGTCACTGTTTGTTGTTATTGTCATGTCATCAACAACAAATTCAGATTCTGAGGTAAACGATTCAATTTCACCATCAAAGTAAACAACTTGACCATCAAGTTCAGCTTGTGCCTCGACTTCAATTTCGTTTGCTATCAATACACCATCAGTGATGGCCGAGTTTGACTCTACTTTTACTTCAGCGCCAATGGCTAGTTCACCTTCGACTTCGGCACTAGAGTAATCAACTGACTGCGCACCTATACTTAGCGTCATTGCGGTTGAATCGAGTTCTGAAACTTCACCGACTAGTGTGATTTCTTGCTCGTCTTCTTCTAATTCGATACGAGTCACAACATAATTGCCGTCAGCATCTTCAATTGCACTGACTTCAACCCAGGTTCCGGCGTTTAAAATACTAAAATCAAAGCCGTCAAATTCAGTGAACTCGTCAGTAAAATAAGTCTGGCCCAACAAAGTGAAACTGTTGTTTGCTAGGTTTACACTCGTAATTGGCCCTTCAGCGTTGGCTTGGTATTCAATGGCCGTTGCACTGGCTGTTTGACCATCACCATCAATTTTACCTTTAATTTTTACAACCATACCTACTTCTAAGGTATCTTCACTTGATGATTCCCCATTGTTTACAACGGTTGCTTGTTCGGTTTCAAATTTAACCCCGTTGATATAAACGCTTCCAAAACCAGTGATTTTACCTTGAGCTGATGCAGGGGCTTGATACTGAATATTAACGGTTAGTGATTGACCGGCGACTAAAGTGACGGTTTGCACCTCACTTTCAAAGCTATATGTAACACCATCACTGGTGACGTTATTGACGGTTATTGTGTATTGTCCCGCAGGAAGGTCCGCTATAACCTCGCCTTCGGTTAGGGTTGTGGAGAAATTATCTGGTCCAGTTATATCAATGTCGGCTGAGACGTCTGATGGCAGACCTGAGACTTGAACATCGAGATCGGCCGATGCGACGGTGTCTTGATTATCGTCATCGTTACTGCTTCCACAGCCAATCATTGATAGGACAATTAGAGATACTGCTGACATTTTAAAAATATGATTCATTATTACACCCACTTTAGTTTTACTTATAGTTAGGTAGAAATAATCGATTCAAAATGAGGAAAGTCCCTTGATACTCACTATTGATAGACTTTTTCTACAAAATGAAAAAATAGTATTAATTATTTTATTAATCCTACGACTGCCCATAGGCAGTTTACCAATAGCACCCAAGTGAAATCCGGATGCGACATTGATATTAGTTCAGGAAATAGCCATTAGCAAATTGACTCTATTGGGTCGTTATTTTTAATAAATTGATTTTTCTGGGTAAATTATTCTAGTTTGTTGTGGCTTGGGAGTCGTGGCCGTATTTGCTCGTTAAGCTTAATTTCTCTTTTGGCTACAGTTATCACGTTGTTCTGATGGGATATGGGGAATTTAGACTTGACTAATTTTTAATTTATTCTATTTTGGGTGTATAGACGTCTAGATGTTTGTTTGGCGTATCAGTAACCAAAAACGGAACCTTGAATTATGAGAGCAGAAACTATCGCACTTCACAGCGGCTACCAAAGTGAAGCAACCACAAAAGCAGCCACGACACCCATTTACCAAACCACATCATTTACTTTTGATGACACTCAGCACGGCGCTGATTTATTTGATCTCAAAGTTGAAGGTAATATTTACAGCCGGATCATGAATCCGACTAATGCTGTGTTAGAGCAACGTTTGACTGAATTAGAAGGTGGCGTTGGCGCACTTGCGGTGAGTTCAGGGATGGCGGCTATTCGTTACGCTATTGAAGCGATTGCAGAAGTGGGTAGTAATATTGTCAGTGTTGGACAGGTATATGGCGGTACTTACAACCTCTTTGCACATACCTTTCCAAGGCAGGGCATTACCACCAAGTTTATCGCTGCGACAGATTATGAAGGGCTCGCCCAAGCGATTGATGAAAACACCAAAGCGGTATTTTGTGAGTCGATTGGTAACCCAGCGGGGAACGTGGTTGATATTCAGAAGTGGGCCGATATCGCCCACGCTGCAGGTGTCCCGCTAATTGTTGATAATACAGTTGCTACACCAATTTTGTGTCGTGTATTTGATCACGGAGCCGACATTGCCGTTCATTCCTTAACAAAATACATAGGTGGTCATGGGACGACAGTAGGGGGCGTGATAGTCGACTCTGGTAAGTTTGATTGGCAAGCTAATAGCAAAAGGTTTCCGTCTCTAACTACTCCTGATCCGAGCTATCATGGCGTCGTCTATACCGACGCACTTGGACCGGCTGCTTATATAGGTCGATGCCGAGTTGTACCACTTCGCAATACAGGTGCGACGCTCTCTGCACAAAGTGCATTCAATTTGTTACAAGGTCTCGAAACGCTATCTCTTCGCATCGAACGTCATTGCCAAAATGCCGAGCTGGTGGCGCAGTTTTTACAACAACACCCAGCGGTGAATTGGGTTAATTATGCGGCATTAGCATCAAGTGAATATTATGAAACTTGCCAAAAGATCACTGGCGGTAAAGCATCCGGTATTATTAGTTTTGGTATCAAAGGTGGCAGCAAAGCTGGTGCACAATTTATTGATTCACTTAAGCTTATTTTACGACTTGTGAACATTGGTGATGCCAAATCTCTTGCATGTCACCCTGCAAGCACCACACACCGTCAACTTAACCCAGAAGAACTCGCTTCAGCGGGTGTCAGTGAAGATATGGTCAGAATTTCTGTTGGCATCGAACACATAGACGATATTTTGAGTGATATTTCACAAGCGCTGGAGGCAAGCCAGGGTTAACTAAACACACAACAAAATGTAGTTAACTCGTTATGAGAGGTGACAATCAGGTCACCTCCGTGCCCTACCATTATTTGTTTACTCAGTGCTAAACCAATTCCTGAACCACCTTGCTTTGTGGTAAAAAACGGTGTGAACAACATATTTTTTGTAGAATCTTGAATCCCTGTTCCGTTATCTGAAACTTCAACCATTAACTGCCCGGTGTTGTCTGCAAAAATAGAAAAGGTAAGCGATTTTTTAACCTTTTTCGCTGTGTTTAGAGACTCGATAGCGTTTTTGGTCAGGTTTATTAAAACTTGCTCTATTTGGTTTACGTCTAACATTACTAGATTTTCACTGTCGTAATTGGTGATGACTTCAATTTTACTCTCGATAAGGACGCTTTGGTAAAGTGCAATAACTCTTTCAATGATGGGTTGTAACCTCTGAGGAGTTAATTCAGGCTGAGGTAAGTTACTTATAGAGCGGAACTGAGAAATAAACTTACCTAAATTATGTGTTCTAGCTTCAATGGTTTTTAGTGCCAAGGTTAGGTCTTGTCTGTTTTCATAATCAAACTCAGTGTCCGTTGGAATAAGCTCTAAACACGTTTCAGCCATCGACGCTAAAGGTGTGATTGAGTTGGCAACTTCGTGAGTCAAAACTTTAGATAGGCGCTTATAAGCTTGTTGTTCTTTGGCTAATAATAGTCCGTGAATCGATTGTAAAGTGATGATCTTTAAATTCGCACCTTGAAGTGTATTACAACTGACTTGAACTGACAGGGTGTCCTGTTTGTTGTTTTTACTCCACGGAGCTGTTGTACGGCAGCTTTCCTTGGCGCTTTCTACAAAATCTCCTATGTGTTCGAGTTGCTCTAATCGGTCAATTTTTAATCCTAATAGCTTTTGCACTGCAGGGTTTTTCTTTATGATCAACCCGTTTGAATCAAGAACTATAACGGCCATATCAATATGAACCATCAGTGCATTCATGAACTGACTTTGCTCTTCAGCTTTGAGCCGGGCGGTGAGTAATTGGTCTCGAACGTCGTTATATAATCCATGAGAAGGGTGCGACTTGGGTAAACTTATCGAATTATCACCATTAGTTAACGCCGTTAACACTATTTGAGCTGGGTGATGCTGATTAGTAAACAGACTGACAGTAAAAAAGCTTAATGCAAACAAGATGAAGCACAAAACAATTTGTAAAGCGTAGTTTTCAATTGCCAACACCGAGTACGTCATCGCTATTGTTGTTAATACTAAGCACAATAATACCAGGCTGATTTTAAATACTGAGTTTGGCATGGCTATAATCCGTATTTATCTAAGCGGCGATATAAAGCGCCCCGAGTCAGACCAAGCGCATTAGCAGCATGACTGACATTACCTTGAAAGTGTTTTAAAGCATCACGAATTGTCTGCTTTTCTACCACTTCTAAATCAAAACAATTGTTATCTGATAAGAGGCGGTGATTTTCTTTATGCTCAATGTTGCTGTTGGAGGGTAAAACGAGTCCCATATCAAGCACTGATGAGTCAGATAAAATAACTGCACGTTCAATCATGTGTGATAATTCTCTGACGTTTCCAGGCCAATTGTATTCGGATAATTTTGAAATGGTTTCTGGCGTTACTTTTAAGTCTCTTTCGTACTTTCGACAAAAGTAATCTAGGTAATAATTGACTAAAAGCGGTATGTCAGTTTTTCGCTCGCGCAGAGGAGGCAGTGAAATCTCAACGGTATTTATTCGATAGAGTAAGTCTTGTCTGAATCGACCTTCAGTTACAGCATTACTTAGGTTGTCATTCGTCGCACTAATCAACCGAATATCGACATCAACAGACGATGTGGCTCCAACAGGGGTGACTGTCCTATTTTGTAATGCTGCTAGCATTTTTACCTGGTGCTCGATTGGCAAATTTGCCAGCTCATCTAAAAAGAGACTGCCCCCAGAGGCAAGTTCAAACCGACCTATGCGATCAGATTTAGCATCGGTAAACGCTCCTTTTTTGTGACCAAACAGTTCACTTTCAAAAAGAGAAGGTGCTATGGCTCCCATATCGAGACTAATGAAGGCTTCGTTGGCACGTAAGCTATTCTGATGGATAGCTTGAGCAACCATTTCTTTTCCAGTCCCACTCTCGCCAGTAATTAATACGTTCGCATCAGTTTTGGCGACACGGTTAATTGTCTCAATCACCCCTATCATAACGTCACTGTTGGCGATAAATTCGAAGGGACTGTTGTTTAGCTCTGCGCTAAGTCCATGGGCTTGACGTTTTAGACGTGATACTTGTTTCTTGTCTTTGGCATGGCCCAAGGCAGCGGTAATACAGGCGAGTAACTCTTCGTTTTTCCAAGGTTTGGGTAAAAAGTCCGTCGCTCCTTGTTTAATCGCATCAACGGCAAGTTGGATTTCTCCATAAGCAGTCATTAATACAACTGCTGTCTCTGGGGCTTGCGCGATAACTTTTTTTAGCCAATAAAATCCCTCGCTTCCGCTAATCGAGTCCCTGGTGAAATTCATATCTAATAAAATAACGTCAACAGGACTTGTCTTGAGAATATTCTCAATTTCAAATGGAGAGTCAGTTGTAGTAATCGAATCAAAGTGCTTTTTGAGTAGGAGTTTTGTTGCGATGAGAATGTCTGGATTGTCATCGACGACTAGGATGGAGCCAGCTTGTTTCATAAATATTCCTTTTTACATTGAAGTTAGGTTACTTAAATACCTCAGGAATGTCCATTTTTGGACAGTAACAAAATGTGTGTGTCCACAGATGGACAGTCTCATTTTTCTTATGACTTTTACTCCGGTTAAACCTTTGTTTTTACTGGTTTAATTTTGTGGCATGGTTTGTGTTTTATTAAATTGAATTTAACAAATCGAGACTGTGAAGATGGATAAAAAGAGAGCGCCGAAGCGATTAAAACGTTCAACCAAAGCAATTGTATTGTTAACTCTTGCGCTTATTACTGTTGGTGTCATCGGGCGAGGAATCTCATTTACTTCAACCTCTACTCAAAACGTTGATAGAGCGAGCATAACCATTAAACCTGTTACAAAAGGCGAGTTTAAACATTCGCTTGGTTTACGAGGAAGAGTCGAGCCTGACAGAACTGTATTTTTAGATACAACTTCAGGTGGACGTGTAGAAAAACGTCTAGTCGAACAAGGTATGTATGTTGAAAAAGGTCAGCCACTTGTTCAATTAAGCAATACGAGTTTACAGCTCGACGTGATGAGTCGAGAAGCACAAGTAACCGAGCAGCTTAACTTCTTAAGAAATACTCAAATGACGATGGAGACTAACCGACTAAACCTCAAACGTGATCTGATCGAGATCGATCATCAGCTTAACCATTTAAATCGTCAACTCAGACAGTCGAAAGTCTTACATAAACAGGGCTTATTGGCACAAGAACAACTTGATGAACTGACAGAAAATCTTGATTATTTTAAGAAAAAAAGGGAATTAACGATTGAGCGTCAAGAGCAAGAGAATAGTATCCGTAAATTGCAGATCAGCCAATTAGAAGACAGTGCCAAAATGCTGCAAAACAATCTCGTTTTTGCTCGTAAAAATCTTACTGACTTATTAATTACTGCACCTGTTAGTGGTTATTTAAGCGAGTTAAACGTTGAGGTCGGTGAGTCTAAAAATAGAGGAAGCCGTTTAGGTCAAATTGACATCCCAGGGAAGTTCAAACTTGTCATTGATTTAGATGAGTACTACCTGAGTCAAGTTCGCCTAGGCTTGCCGGTACAACTAAATATCGGCGAACAATTGATAGAGGTTGAAGTTACTAAAGTAGACAGCCAAGTCGAACAATCACAATTTAGTATTGAAGTTGCGTTGCCAACAGAACTTAATAATTTAAAACGCGGCCAGAGCTTAGATGCTGAGTTGTTACTGACACCAACTCAAGAAAGCGAAATACTACTTCCTAAGGGGGCATTTTTTAACTCTAGCGGCGGTCAGTGGGTGTTTGTTTTGAATTCTGATGGTACTCAAGCGACGCGTAGAGCCATTCAATTGGGCCGCAAAAACCAACACTATTTTCAAGTTTTAGATGGCTTAACGCCTGGTGAGCAAGTTATCACCTCGAGTTATTCAAACTATGACAACGCACAATCAATTACATTTACAAATTAAATCCGAACAAGGAAAGCATCATGATTTTACTAAAGAATTTATCTAGACAGTTTTTTACTGACGAAGTTGAGACAACAGCCTTACAAGATATCAACCTAGAAATAAACAAAGGTGAATTTGTCGCCATTATGGGCCCATCTGGCTGCGGTAAATCAACACTATTATCGATATTAGGTATGTTAGATTCTCCGACTGAAGGTCAGTACTTTTTTAATAATGTCGATGTGAGCCAATTCTCTGAAAGTAAGCTTTCTGAGTTACGCAAATCATCAATCGGATTTGTATTTCAGAGTTTTAACTTAATTGATGAGTTAACCGTGTATGAAAATGTCGCGCTGCCGCTTCAGTATTTAAACGTAGGTAAAAAGGAGCGCCATCAAAAAGCGATGGAGGTGTTAAAACGTTTAGGAATTGACCATCGTGCATCTCATCTGCCGCAGCAGTTGTCAGGTGGTCAGCAACAACGCGTTGCGGTTGCAAGGGCTCTCGTAATAAACCCAAAACTTATCCTGGCGGATGAGCCAACCGGTAACTTGGATTCAAAGAATGGTGAAGAAGTCATGGCTATGTTGAGGGAATTAAATGCACAAGGCACAACAGTAATCATGGTAACTCACTCTGAAAAAGAGGGTAGCTATGCCGATCGCCTTATTAGATTATTAGACGGCCAGGTCATGATATCAAATCCTGTTCCGCAGTCGAAAGTTGAGGTGGCGTAATGATTACAAGTTATATAAGCACAGCTTTTAGAGCAATAGGACACCATCTACAACATTTTATGCTGAACGTTATAGGTTTAAGTGTCGGACTTGCTGCTGCGATATTGGTCGCTTTGTATGCTCAAAATGAATTGCAGGTTGACGCTGATCAACCAAATGCAGAACGCACATTTAGGGTATCTCAGTTTTTTACTTCATTGAACATGGGCGGTCCAATTAGTAATTATGACGCGCTTAATGAATATAAAACGCAATCAACTGAGATCGAAGAGATTTTCACTTTACAAGTGACGCCTAAGCTAAACGGAGACTACTTTAAAAACGATAATTACTACAAATTGGAAAATGTGATGGCGACGACGCCTAATCTTTTAAAATTTGTTGATATTAACCTGCTTCGCGGAGACTTAAATTTAGCATTAACCGAACCAAACCACCTAGCACTAAACGAAACTGAGACGAGACGAGTTTTTGGAACGATTGATGCGATTGGGCAAACAATAATGAAAGGTAACGAGCGCTACACACTAGCCGCTGTATTTAGTGACTTATCTGACAACACCCATTTTGCGTTTGAGGGGTTAAGTGCGATCACAGAAGCTCAACCAAACTTTCGACTAAACAACTCTTATACCTATATTCGATTAGTAGCAAATGCAGATTCTGAAGCTGTCCTGGCTGGCTTGAATGCGTTTTACAATGATTTGGTTTACCCAAGCCAAGATCCTGGTTTTGTGTCTATTGGTCTTACAGGGTTATCAGATATTCATTTGTACTCGGATTCTCAATATGAATTTAAACCGAATGGCTCTATGACAGTCGTTATAGTTTGTTTTTCACTGAGCTTTTTACTGATTAGTTTAGCGGCGTTTAACTTTATCAATATTAGTGTTGCACAATCGGCCAAACGAGCAAAAGAGGTTGGGGTTAGAAAAGCACTAGGGGCTTCCAAAACACAAATAGTGACGCAATTTCTGATTGAATCTATGTTAGTGACACTCTTTTCATTTGCAATGGCCTGTGTATTCGTAGAAGCACTCCTTCCTTGGTTTAACAATATGGTTGGCCGTCAATTGGTACTGAATTATATTTCTGTATTTGGAATTTACATGACCCTAAGCGTATTGTTTATTGGTCTGGTTGCCGGTGCTTATCCTGCTTTCTTCATGTCCGCATTCACTGCCAAACAGGTACTAAGTGGAGATTTGCATAGGGGAAAAACGGCAACAAGAGTAAGAAAGAGCTTACTGACAATTCAAGCGAGCCTTTCTATTTCTCTGATTATTGGAGCTATAACGCTGCAACAGCAAATAGACCACTTGGCTAATTTGTCGGTAGGGTACGAAAAAGAGCAAAGACTTGAAGTCGTTGATTTACCGTCGAACCTACTATTTACCGAGAAGAGTCCAGGTATCCTATCTAGAATCAATGGTATTGAAGGTATTGACTCAGTAAGTCTCATCGACTCATCGTTAACTCGCTCTTTTAATACGAGCTCAAGTGTGACCTCAGATAATGGTGTACTAGATGAAACTGTTATTCCATTTATTGGCGTTGGTTATAATGCGGCAGAAACCTTAGGTCTGACGCTCATTGCCGGCCGAGATTTTAATCCCTCTTTTGGTGCTGACTGGTACACTCGTACAAAAGAAAATGGCAAGGCGAGCATTGTTATTACTGAATCGTTGGCAAAGATGGCGGGTTATACCGAACCGCAGGATGCAATTGGCAAGCAATGGCGTGCACCTAATAATTCACGTGGTGAAATGACCATGATCATAACCGGGGTTATTAAAGACTTAACAATTGGCTCAGCAAGAGAAAGCACATCACCAGTAATATTGATCTGTGGATACACTTGGTCAAACAAAAGCAATATTGTAGCGCGCTTTGAGCCGGGACAGTACCAGAATGTCGCTAATTCAATAAGTACTGTGGTTACGGAAGAGCTGAATATTTACACTCCAACAATTGAAAAAGTCTCTGAAAACTATAATGCCCTCTACAAAGAGGAGAGTCGCGTTTCGAAAATCGTGGCTATTTTTAGTGGGTTGGCTATTTTTCTAACTTGTGTTGGTTTATACGGACTTGCGTCTTTCGCAACACTCAGAAAACAAAAAGAAATAGCCGTTCGAAAAGTGCTAGGAGCTTCTCGTTTAAGCATTGTAAATCTAATTGCAAAAGAGTTCTTAACATTAGTATTTATCAGTGTTCTGATCGCCTACCCGTTGACGTATTGGGTTGTAGGAGATTGGTTAGCGAACTTCAATGAACGAGTATCTCAAGCGACAGACGTTTATTTACTGGCTTTTATTGTTGTCCTTTCAGTAACTTGGATAACAGTAGCCGGTATTGCATTGAAAGCTTCAAGTAAACGTCCAAGTCTTATTTTGAGATATGAATAATCGTGAATTGGTAAAATATTGTGAATAATTTAAAGCCCAGTATATGAACTGGGCTTTTTGTTTTTAAGCGACCTTTTGTACCGGGCCGTTAATGACTTTTTCTTGTCTTAGTTTTCTGATGATGCGATCGGTATTGTTGTCGTCGTGGTGCGCAACAATTTTCTTGTACTTCGCAAAATAGGCTTCGCTTTGAGGCATTTGTCGGTTGTGCTCAACTAAGTCATGTAATGTCTCGTTCTCTAGACATATATCACCGAAAATATTGCGCTCGTTAAGCATTAAGGTGTTCTTGTATTTCTTTAAACAGAACTCTTTGTCTTTCCACCAAAATATCAAATTAGTGCCACGATAAAACGCATCAAACGAAACCGATGAATAGTCAGTAATTAAGACTTTTGTTTGGTTTAATAATGAATTGATTTCGCCTTGGTATAAATAAGGTTTCATCGGGTGGTCGTCTTGTAGGTCACCTACCATTTTAGGGTGAAGCGCCAATACTAAGTTTTCTTTGTTGTGAATAGAATTAAAAATTTGAGTAACGGCAGACCAATAAGTTGATTCGGCCAGAGGCTTTGCTTCATCCCATGGGCGCCAGGTCAGCATAACGACGACTTTGTTTGCATCTGCTGAGATCTTCTTACCATCAAACGTCGCCAGGCCCGTCTTCCATAAGTCCTTTCGTTTATACCCGCCCATATCAGTAAAGTGTTTGGCTTCAAGTTCACTCGAAACCACTACCTTATATGGAGAATGGATAAAGTTCTTTTTAAAGAAACTGCGCGATGGGGAATTAAGTGATAACGCAAACATGACCCCATGTTGCAAGAAAATAAACTTGTGCTTGTCCGTTTTACAAAACTCCAGGCCGATGTGTTTATTTGGACTTCTAAGCGAGAGTAAGTGCATAGGTACTTCCGTACCTATGATGAACTTAGAACGGAACACCATTTCAATGTATCTGTCTTCGTCTGGTGAAACAATTTTGTCGCCGTATTTAGCTTTAATTTCGTCGTAACAAGGTGCTTTTTTACTTAAAACAAAAAAGACATGGTCTTGCTTATAGATACGTTCAAATACCTTGCTGGCACTTTCTTCAAAACGCATCATTTGTTTTTCAAATAAAAGCACATATTTCATTTCGCTTTTGGCGTATTTTTTAACTGCTTTTTTACTTAGCTTAAAGAAACGATCTGTCTCAAAATACTCAACAGGTTTGGCTTGCAGTACCAAACGTTCGTATTTGGATGTGGTATTGCGAAACGAAAATAAAGTATCACCGATTTTACGTGCAAAACGAATATTGTGGTATTGCGCTCCGCGATTACGAAGGTGAGTACGCATATGCGTTACTTTCTCGCCATCCTGAACATACACAGCCTGAACAGGCGATGTAATACCTGCTAAATTCTTAGCTCGAAGGGTAAAAACTATATAATTCGAAAACACCTTGTATTCGTCAGAGATCACACGCGGTCCAGCCTTTAATACTGGATCTTTAAAGGTGTTTTTCATGACAAAATAGCAACGATCTTTACGTGATATTTGTAAATAATTGGCTTTCGATGTTAGTCGAGCAAAAGAAAGAATATTCTGCAGCATAGGTCCATAAAGCTTAAATAATGCAAAAAATAGAAGCTTGGTAAAAATTAGCGTCCATGTTTTTCGGGCTGATAAAAAATTGGCCCGTGACTTTAGCAAAGTTTGAAATTAACTACAAAGCGAACTGGAAATTGAAGATAGTTGTTTTAAATCGTTTGTTGATATTAGGACAGATTTTTATTTAGAATTTTTGAATTTGCTCAAAGTCCTGTGTTTACATTTTAGGGATAAGTAATTATTCTTCGGCGCATAAGTAGTACTGTTTATCAGTGTTAGCTGCGCTTTTAACTAATTTGGATAGTTGTAACAGGGACCACATAATGTCGAAACAAACAATTACGCTTTTTGCCTCTTTCATTGCCCTAATCTTTTTTATTGCACCGATCAAAAGTCACGCTGGTTTATTAGTTGATGGAGGGGCTGCTAATTCAGGCTCTAGTTGCCTTTTTGCGTGCACCGAATACTATCAACAAGTCTACGATGGCGAATTATTTGCTGATAACTTTACAATTTCTGAGGTTTCATTTTTTGTTGGGAACACTAGTGACAAATGGGCTGATAACAACGAATGGGAACTAGTTTTATCAGTTGACAATTATTCGGTGAATAATCTGACCAATGACTTTTATGAGAACTTAGGTGCAGATTATAAAGTCTTCTCCTCACAGAGTTTTGTAAATGAATTACAGCAACCTGAACTCATTACGTTTGTGGGTGATCAGGACTTCAGCATTGGTTCTGATGAGGATCTTTTACTCAGCATCAGAGCATTAGGGGACTTAGGAGGTACTGCTTTGGTTTACGATACTTACAGCCAAGGAGAATTCAGCCAAGCTTTTAGTTATATCAATGTAAACAATGCAAATAACGAAAGTTTAGTTACGAATAAAAATCAAGGGCTAGTGACTATGTTTGGTTATGAAGCAACGACAGACTCTGCCGTTAAGGTCTCCGAGCCAACGTCCGGAGCAGTCTTTGCTCTATCGCTTGTATTCTTGGCGGGTAGGTTATACAAACGAACAAATAGTATTTAACTGCTCTTACTCAAAACATTATACCTAAAATCAATGCTTTAGAGTTGTGTTTTTATTTTTTGCTAGTTGAAAATGGAAAAGCCCAGTATTACTGGGCTATAGCGGAGGTGTTTGGACTCTAATGGATATTATTCTATGTTTTGAATCTGCTCTCTCATCTGCTCAATCAACACTTTCAACTCAACCGCTGCGTTGGTGATCTCAGCACTGATTGACTTAGACGCTAAAGTGTTTGATTCGCGATTAAACTCTTGCATCATAAAGTCGAGACGTCGGCCACAGGCGCCGCCTTTTTTCATGATTTTTTGGGTTTCGCTTACGTGTGACTTCAAACGATCGAGTTCTTCCGCAACGTCGGTTTTTTGGGCCAAATAAATCAGTTCTTGCTCTAGGCGGGCTTCGTCTATTTCTACTTTGGCTTCGGCTAGTTTGTTGGTGAT
>NZ_CEYNSH010000030.1:17491-20456 GCF_982872775.1 Psychrosphaera sp.
CTGTCAATAAGTTGTTTGGCTAAGGTTTTGTTGACAGTTAACTGTGTAACAGCGGCTGGGTTCGCTGTGTACTTAAGAAAGACTTCGACTTTGCCTCGTTGCAGTTTTTTGCGAAGACGCTCGCGAAGTACGGCTTCAAGTGAACGGAATTGCTCTGGTAAGCGGATATAGGTTTCTAGATATCTTTGGTTAACTGAGCGAATTTCCCATACTGCCGTTCCCCAATCGCCTTTTACTTCTTTTCTGGCGTACGCCGTCATACTTTGAATCACACTGTCACCTTGCTGTTAATAATTGTTTTTGCGAATTGCGCATTACTCGTAGTTTAGCGTTATATGCTGCTTTTTAAAAAGATTTTAGAACTTTAACAAACATTTGTCGTTTTAAGCGCACATAATTTATTTAGCCAAGTGGAAGATTACTAAGCAATGACTAGACTAAGGTTGGTTTGGCGCAGGATGGACTTTGGCGATAAGCGCAGGAATTTGCGCAAAATTTAAGTAATTACTTTAAAAAGATTAAAAAATAGTCAAAACAGGTCGCTATTAAAGGAAATAAAGCGTACAATGCGCGCCCTTTTGAATTCCCCCACAGACAGGCTAAGCTCAATTGAATCTCTTGCGATAGAGGTGTGGACATTGAGTGATGACGGATTACGCGTGAAGTTGGGGTAGAGATGTGAGTAAAAAATGACAGAAAATGTAACCCCAAAGTTTGTTGACTTAGGTTTAACCCCAGCCGTATTAGAAGCGGTTCAACACGTTGGTTATGAGACCCCTTCACCAATCCAAGCTGAATGTATTCCACATATCCTAAATGGCGACGATATCTTAGGTATCGCTCAAACAGGTACTGGTAAAACGGCGGCGTTCGCGCTACCAACTTTGTGTCACTTAGACCCAAAGGTGAATTCACCACAAATTTTAGTTTTGGCCCCAACTCGCGAACTTGCGATCCAGGTTGCTGAAGCATTTACAACATATGCTGAAAAGCTAGACGGTTTCCACGTATTACCGATCTACGGTGGTCAAGACTTCCGTACTCAGTTACGTGCACTTAAGCGTGGTGTCCACGTTGTTGTCGGTACACCTGGTCGTGTTATGGACCATATGCGCCGTGAAACACTAGATTTATCGAACCTTAAAACGGTTGTTCTTGACGAAGCTGACGAAATGTTACGCATGGGCTTCATTGATGATGTTGAGTGGATTATGGAACACGTTCCAAATCAAGCACAAATTGCGTTATTTTCAGCTACGATGCCAGCGCCTATCTTAAAGGTAACTAAGCAATACCTTAAGAACCCTAAAGAAGTTCGCATTAAGCCTAAAACAGCGAGCCACTCTAACATCACTCAGCAATACTGGATTGTAAACAACAATCAGAAGTTAGACGTGTTAACACGTTTATTAGAGCTGACTGAATTTGACGGCATGATCATCTTTACTAAGACACGCCAAGCTACGTCTGAGTTAGCAGATAAATTATCTGCCCGTGGTCACGCTGCTGCTGCACTTAACGGTGACATGAACCAGTCTCATCGTGAACAATGTATCGATTCATTAAAATCTGGCCGTTTAGATATCATTATTGCAACGGACGTTGCTGCACGTGGTATTGACGTTGAGCGTGTAAGTCACGTTATTAACTACGACTTACCATACGACGTAGAATCTTATGTTCACCGTGTTGGTCGTACAGGTCGTGCGGGCCGTAAAGGTAACGCTATCTTGTTTGCAACGCCACGTGAGCGTCGTTTATTAAAGACAATTGAGCGTGAAACAAAGCAAACAATTTTACCTTACGAGCCACCAACAAACGAAGAAGTAACACAATTACGTGTTGCAGCGTTTAAAGAGCGCATCGCTGATGTTATTGGTGGTCAAGACTTAGATTTCTTCACTAACTTAGTGAATGAATACGCAGATGAGCATGGCCAAGAAGTGGGTGAAGTCGCTGCAGCACTTGCGTTTATGGCACAACAAGAAGCACCTTTACAAGTAACAGGTAAAGGCATGCCAGGTAACAACAAGTTTGAAGATCGAAATAGTCGTGATCGCAACGGTCGTGACCGTGATCGCGGTGAACGCGGTGGCCGTGGTCGTGATACTGGTGTTCCAATGCAAGCATACCGAATCGAAGTTGGTCGTGAGCACGGCGTTTCACCAAAAGACATCGTTGGTGCGATTGCAAACGAAGCAAACATCAGCTCTAAGTTCATTGGTAACATTAAGCTAATGCCTAACTTCTCAGTGGTTGAGCTTCCGGCTGACATGCCGACAGAAACTCAAGAGCAGTTGAAAAAAACGCGAGTACGCAACCAACAGCTAGACATTAAGGTTGACCCTCGTGGTGGCCAAGGTGTTGGTGAGCGCGGTGGTCGTCGTGATGGCGGCGGTCGTGGCCGAGGTCGTGATGACCGTGGTGCTCGCGGACGTGGCGGAAATCGTGATGGCAACCGTGGACGCGGTGGCGAAGGTCACAGAGGTCGTCGTAACGATCGCAAACCTCGCGACTAAAAAAGTTAAATTCTGGTGACTCACCAGTAAATAGCTTAAAATTAACAAGCAGCTTTCGGGCTGCTTTGTTGTATCTCATACTTTGATTTACAATAGCCAACAATACATTCTTACAATCAATCAGTTGAACAACACAAGGTAGACAATATGCGCCCAAGCGGTAGAACCACCTCTCAAATTCGTCCAGTGACTATTACTCGAAACTTCACGGCTCACGCAGAAGGCTCAGTCCTGATTGAAATTGGCGACACAAAAGTACTTTGTACAGCAACGGTTGAAGTAGGTGTTCCACGCTTCATGAAAGGCCAGGGTAAAGGTTGGGTGACAGCCGAATACGGAATGTTACCGCGTTCTACTCACACTCGTAACCAACGTGAAGCTGCCCGTGGCAAACAGTCTGGTCGCACGATGGAAATTCAGCGTTTAATTGCCCGCTCATTGCGTGC
>NZ_CEYNSH010000030.1:20556-34387 GCF_982872775.1 Psychrosphaera sp.
GCAGAAGAAGAGCCATTCACGTTTGATGAAATGCAAGAGATGATGGGACTAGCCAAGAACGCGATTGGTGAGCTCATCGATGAGCAGAAAAAAGCGTTAGCGTAACGCAACAAATTGAATTGATAAAAACCAGCCTCGTTGCTGGTTTTTGTTAATTTGAACATAAATACATAATGCTCTGTTTCGCGTAAAATTGAGCAGAAAGATAAGCAAAAAAATAAGCAAAAAATTAAGTAATAAGTTGTGATGTTGCTCGCAACTCATAGAGAAAATCAGGAACGCCACTAATGAAAGATTATCAAAAAGAATTTATTGAATTTGCCCTTGAGAAACAAGTTTTAAAATTTGGCGAGTTCACACTAAAGTCAGGTCGTACAAGTCCATACTTCTTCAATGCAGGTTTATTTAATACTGGTCGTGACTTGGCGCGGTTAGGTCGTTTTTATGCGGCTGCACTAAACGATGCGGGTATTTCTTTTGATGTGTTATTTGGCCCTGCGTATAAAGGCATTCCAATCGCAACAACAACAGCAGTAGCGTTAGCCGATCACTACGATATCGATACGCCGTATTGTTTTAACCGCAAGGAAAAGAAGCAACACGGTGAGGGCGGTAGCTTAGTTGGCGCTGAGTTAAAAGGCGACATCATGTTGGTAGATGACGTAATTACAGCGGGCACCGCGATTCGTGAATCTATGACTATCATCGAACAAGCAGGTGCTAGTTTGGCTGGCGTTTTAATTGCCCTTGACCGCCAAGAAAAAGGTAAAGGCGAGTTATCAGCAATCCAAGAAGTAGAGCGTGACTTTGACACTAAAGTCATTTCTATTGTAACCCTTGGAGATGTCATCGAGTTTGTTAAACAAAATGACGAATACGCGGCCTATTTACCAAGTGTCGAATTATATCGTGAAAAGTACGGTATTTAATTTAATACAGTTTATTATCATCTTGTTTGGTTTTGGAGCGATGTCAGTCTTCGCCCAAAATCAATCTAGATGTATTGATACACCTGATTCAAACATTCCATTCTTCGATCCCTGTCAAACTCTTTTAGATCTCAAGACACTCAGTGCTGACAAGATGCAAGGTCGCGCCCCGGCGACCCTAGGCCAACAGCGCGCTAGCCAATACATAATCGAGCAATTTAACACGATTGGATTACAGTCCTTATCCAAATTGGGCTTGGTAAGTACTGATGGGTACAAACAAGCCTTTTCTTTTGAGCAAAAAGGGGCCTCAACGAAAGGTGAAAATATTGTAGGTTTTCAACGAGGTCAGAAATATCCCAACCAGGCTTTAGTCATAACAGCACACTATGATCACTTGGGACTTAAGGGTAAACGAATAATGAACGGGGCTGATGATAATGCCTCGGGTGTTGCCGGGCTGTTAGCCATTGCGCGTTTTTTCAGTGTGCTGGCACCGAATTATTCCATTATATATTTAGCGACTGATGCTGAAGAGGATGGCTTACATGGTGCAAAATATTTTTTAGAAAGCTGGAACGACTTTCAAAGGGATCAAAGCTCTCAATCTAAGCCACTTCAATCTTCTGTTGAAATAAAAGCGAACATTAACCTAGATATGATTGGTGGTAAAAAGGGCGTACTATATTTTGCTGGAACTCGAAAGAACCCAGCCTTTAAAGCTGTTTTTGATACGATGGCAGAGCGACTGGAAGACAAGCATATTCGCTTGAAAAGGGGGCATGACCGCCCGCGTTTGATCAGAAATACTTTGGCCGGCGATATTGATTGGCGTAATGCTAGCGACCATGCCGTGTTCAGAAAACAGGGTGTTCCTTATTTATACCTTGGTGGGGATTTACACGATTTTTATCATACGTCTAAAGATACCTTCGACAATATTGATCAGAATGCTTTTGTAGCTGCTGTCAGGGCAGCTTTGATGTTGGTCATTTTATTAGATGGCCTGTCGCCACAACACTTTTAGTTACACGGACATACGAAAAAATCTATCCGGTTTAATTAAGTTAAGTGTCTCGTTGAGTTTGGCTTTTTTGTTTTAATGTTACACTGTGACTAATAGTTAAGGTGCATGTCGTTACAGAAAAACTCGAAAGGTACAGGAGTCACCATGAGAACCTTATTCCCTGAAATCAGCCCTAACCATTCATTTCATTTAGACGTTGGTGATGGTCATCAGGTTTATGTCGAAGAATGCGGAAATCCCGACGGCATTCCAGTAGTTTATTGTCACGGTGGACCCGGTGGTGGTAGCAGCCCATTACACAGGCGTTTTTATGACCCTGAGCTGTACCGGATCATCCAATTTGATCAGCGTGGCTGTGGACTTTCAAAGCCACACTGTGCTGATGACATAAATGCGCTATTTAGTAATACCACGGCGCACTTAATAGCTGATATGGAAAAAATTCGAGAGCATTTGGGGATAAAATCTTGGGTTGTTGCGGGCGGCTCATGGGGGACAACTTTAGCGCTGTTATACGCTATTAAACACGCCGCAGTGGTTAAAGCGCTCATTCTTCGAGGTGTTTTCCTCGCTCGAAAGCAAGACTTAGCCTGGTTTTTGGCACCAGACCAAGGGGCGAGTCAAATTTTCCCTGAGTATTATCGTGAGTTTATCCGTGGTCATGAAGACTGTTTAGAACAAGAAACAACCGATGAAATCGTTCAGGCAATTCTTGAGTCGTACCACGAAAAGTTAACGGGTGACAGTGACTTAGTCCAGCTATCAGCGGCCAAGCAGTTTTTGAACTGGGAAAGTCGTATTGTCTCGGTTAACTACTCTTCAGCTAATCAGCAGCACTTGACTAATAAGCCTTTATTCAATCAACGTGAAGCCATTGCCATGTCGCTTCTTAATACTCATTATTTTACTCAGCATGGATTTATCTACGAGTCAGAAATTCTAAGTGAAATAGCAGCTATTAAAGGCATACCTGGTTACATCATTCACGGTCGCAACGACGTGGTGTGTAAACAAGAAGGCGCATTTACGCTAAGTGAACATTGGCCTGTCGGTGTCCTTGAGCTTATACCTGCTGCTGGTCACAGTTGCAGTGAACCAGGAATTATTGACGGGTTAGTTAGGGCTAGCCAAGAGGTCGCCAAGTTTTTAAATGAACAGGAACAACAATGATAGGTTTAATTCAGCGTGTCAGTCAGGCACAAGTAGACATCGATAATCAAACCGTCGGAAAGATAAATAAAGGCATATTGGTTTTGTTAGGTGTCGATAAAGACGATAACGAAGCCAAAGCCAAAAAACTGGCAGAACGCATCAGTAAATATCGCATTTTTAACGATGAAAACGGCAAGATGAACTTAAACGTTCAGCAAATAGAAGGCGAAATATTAGTTGTCTCACAATTCACCTTAGTGGCCGACACTAAGTCTGGGAATCGCCCAGGTTTTTCTCGAGGCGCAACACCACAAGAGGGAAATCGTTTGTACGAATATTTCGTAGATTACTGCAAACAATTAGGCCTAAAGGTACAAACGGGACAGTTTGGAGCGGACATGAAAGTCAGCCTCGTCAACGATGGGCCGGTGACGTTTCATTTGGAGACTTAAGTTACTAAGTGACTTAAAGTATTATTTTATGTGTAGCATTTGGATACACAAATTTGTTTGGATTTTTCATCAGTTTGGTTATTATTAGCGCTATCAATTAGGCGTATGCCTTTTGGGAAATAATAATTCTAAACAAATGGAAAATGAGATGAAAAATAATCTATTTGCACTGTCTGTGGTCTCGTCAGCTTTGTTATTAGCTGGTTGTGGCGAAGACGTTGCTTCACTAATTGAACCAGAAAATAAAGCGCCAAGCGTTTCACTTACAGCTGAACGTGCCTACGAAAACCAAAGCGTTACTATTACATCAACTGCTTCTGACTCTGACGGCAGCATTGCTAGCTACCAATGGAAAATAGCTTCAGCGCATACACTTAGCCTAACCAATGCATCGTCTCAGTCAGTCAGCTTTGTCGCGCCTGCTGTTGATGTTGCAGGTGATACAGTAACACTTGAATTGACGGTTACCGATGACGATGGTGCAACTGCATCAGCAAACGTAAATATTAGCGTTGATAATCTTTTACCTTCTGTGTCATTTGAAGGGCTATCGGTAAATGAGCGTGAAACAGGTGAAGTAGCTGCAGTCGTTGATGCGACAGGAGACACTATTGAGTCTTATCAATGGGCAGTAACTCAAGGCGGTACAGACTTAGTTTTAACTGACGCAACGTCAGCAAATGTGAGTTTTACGGCACCAGAGTTAGATGTTAATAAAACGTATGAACTATCACTTACAGTTACAGATATTGACGGTGATACAGCGACAGTAACCAATGAAATTGCGGTCAATCGCATCACTATGCCATTAACTATTGCGGGTTTAGCAACCGATTCACCAATCAAAAATGCTCGTATTTCTGTACAAGTAGCGGGGCGTGATGTCACTGTGGATGCAACTGCGGATGCAGAAGGCAACTATGTTGTTGAGTTAGAGCTTGATGAGTCTGAAGCAGATGCATTTGTAACAGTCGTTGCAAAAGGTGTTGATAACCAAGCTGTTGCTGGTCTTATTACGCTTCTAGGTAGTGCAGGCCAATTAATTGAAAAGGCCGGTGAAGATGGCACTCTAACAAGTGATGAAGACTTTGCAGTTAACGTCACGAATATCACAACGGCGGAGTATGCGTTAGCTAAAATTGCCAATGATGGTCAAGATATTACCTCTGATGAGCAACTTGAAACGCTAAAACAAGAAATCAACTACGCAGAAGTAATGACCTTAGCCACAGCGATTAAAGTTGCGATTGATAAGGCAGTTGATAACCCAGATTTAGCGCTTCCTGCGACAGTGACAGATACGCTTGCGCTTGTTGAGTCAGTTGAAGAAACCACGGCTTATGTAGCAGAAGTTATTCAAGATGAGGTCTTCGTTGAAGCACAAGAAGAAATCTACGCAGATGAAAAACTTATCGATAAGAGTAATACATCTGGTACACCAAGCGTTTATTACATACTACCAACCTCAACATTACACCGCTCTACTATCGCTCGCTTTAATGAAGATGGCAAGGGGACTTATTGGGACAACAAGTTCACTTGGGAAGAGAAAGAAGGGAGCATTTTCGCTACAGTAACTGAACAAGAAGTTGGTTATGGAAGCGAGCCGACTCAAGATGAAAATGGTTATAACTATAGTATCGACGCTGAATACTCTGTAGACAGCTATGAGTTCAAGAGATTAAACGAAGGTGAAAAGCAAGACCTCATTGCGATCACCACAACCTCACGTACGCACTACCCTAACGGTGAAAAAGAAGATGAGGTTGAATCTCAGACTAGTACCTTTGTTGCAGCAAAAGAAGCGTCTAAAGTAGAATTGTCAATCGAGTCTGGAGTAGCTTACTTACCGCTTTCAAACCCTGTTGATGATGTAGAAGACTTCTATGTTTATGGTGAAGAAGTTACGCTTAATTCTAACGGAACAGCAAGACTGACTGTTTTAGAAGAAGACGGTACGTGGAAAATTGAAGACGGTGAACTTGTGATCAATATCCCGGGTATGAGTCGCACTATGACGTATAAAAAAGTCGGTAGCCGTGGTTCGTCTGAACTGTTCTCGAGTGAAGTAGTAGAGCACAGTAATTCGGGATCTGAGTTAAACGTTGCGTTAGACTACGTTGGTGAAGGCCAAATTATTCCTGCACAAATGAACTGGTCAGCTTCAGATGTCCCTGGTATTTATGACTACGAGTCTGATGTATTTAGTCAAGAACATGAGCATTTCTTCTTCCAGTTGCACGAAAACGGCAATGCCGAAACAGTTTCAACTAACGATTGGGATGAAAATGGTGAATTAGAAGAACACGAAATTCAGATCATGTACGGTACATGGAGCTTAAATTCTGATGGTACTGTGACGATTACACGAGTTCGTGAAAAAGGTGGTCTTTATACTGAAGAATGCCGTGAGGTGAGCGATGTTTGTGGGCTGTATCACACTCGTACTTGGCGGTTGACTGGAGTTGAGGGTGATGAATATTCTTTATTCCACAACCACCACTTTAGCTACAAAAACGTTTGGCAAAATATTGATAATAATGACTACATAACGTACGACAACCGTAAGCTATACAAACGTGAAACGGCCCCTGTTGAATACGAGCAATACATGACACAGGCACAATCGAGCAAAAAAATCATTCGCTCGAAAAAAGCGACAGTCAGCAAACGTTTTGAAAAACTAGAGCCAAGCTTAGACTAAGTAAATTTCTATGACTAAGAATAGCTAGTACAGCAAAGACTTTTAGTCGTTTTCAAAAAAATTGACAGTCAAAAGGCCAGTGAATTATACACTGGCCTTTTTTATTGTTACTAGCTTTGTATAGTTACCTCTACGTTCTGTGATGCTTTGTTATTTCTGTAATTCACCAGTCTTAAACAAATTGTGTTGTTCTATGTCATCGCCAAAATAGCAGGCTGGTTGGTCACTAGTGGAGTTTTTTTGAGCTAGAAAAATGTGGTTTTTTTGGCCAGGCACAGCAAAAACTTTAATTTGTTCAAATGTACAAGCGCTGATTAAATCATATAATTGTTGAATGTCTTTTGTTTGATCACTTAAGCAGTTGATAATAAGCCAACCGCTTGGTTCAACGACTTGATTTAATTGATTAAAAAAAGCCACTTTTAAAGCTGGTAACGGCGTCTCTTTGCCGTGAAACAAATCAACCATTAGCCAACTAAACCGCTTACCTAAATCGACACACTGTTCAATGTAAGTGAATGCGTCGGCATGCTCGATGATTAAAGAGTCAAATTCAGGTAAATGTCGGTTGGCCTCAACAATGTCTAAATCATGTTCGACACTTACAAAGTCAACTTGTGGATGAGCAGCTCGAAAATATCGTTGCATCGCTTGGCCTCCACCGCCAAGCTCTAGTACCGATTCAGGTACTCTATCGTGAAGTAAAGGAAGTAACATGACTGCACAATGTGGCAAGGCTGGACGGTATGGCGCAGAGATTGCAAATGCACTTTGGATAACTTCATTGACGTCGAGTCGATAGACAAACTTATTTTTAACCACCTCTAGTTTAGTTCCTGGTTTATTTAAGAAGTACAGCTGTTTGGTATCTTCATTACTGAATAGAGTTTGCCAGAGGTCCATAGATGGTTTTTAATTAAAGTGATTAGAATTTAACTATAAGCATAACAAATAATTCGAGCTAAGTTGTTTAACGACATTCACCAATTAATCGTGAAAGAAAGCTTGGAAATACCTAACCCAGCGAGTCAGTTTGTTGGTTTTTTAGGAAAGGGGAAAAAAATGTATCAAGTCGTAGCACCGAAGACTGAGGCAGATTGGGATAATTATTACGAAGTTCGTTGGCAAATATTACGAGCGCCATTGCAACAACCAAGAGGCTCGGAGAAAGACGAATACGAACAGCATGCTTGGCATCGTATGGTCAAAGATGACGACGGTAATGCCGTTGGTGTCGCTCGTTTGCACTTGGTTAATAGCGAAGAAGCGCAAATTCGTTATATGGCAGTGATTGAAAACCACCGACGTAAAGGTTTGGCGACGATGATGTTAGAATCCTTAGAAGCCATCGCTCGGCAAGAAGGTGTGGAGCGAGTGATCCTAAATGCTCGAAAGTCCGCGACCAATTTTTATGAGAACTTAGGGTATCAAGTTACGGGTGACGCACCTGAGATATTTGGCTCAATTCCGCACGTTCAAATGTGTAAATCGTTGGACAAAGTGGAGGTGATCATTCGACACCCGCAGTGGTGTGTCGATTTGCAAAACATTTGGCATCAACAAATTCCAATTACCCAATTAATGGGCATTCGCGTTTATCAATATACTGGTAAAACGTTTGAAACCCGGGCCGCTTTAAATCCCAACATGAACCTTCACGGCACTATGTTCGCAGGCTCTATTTATTCCCTTGCCACTTTAACAGGCTGGGGGTTGGTGCATTTAATGATGAAAGAGAATGGCGTCGATGGTGCTATAGTATTGGCCGATGCAGATATCCATTACCACAAACCGGTTACTGAACTACCTCGCTCTATCGCCCATTTTGAAGATATAAAAGGGGACTTCGAACCTCTAAAAGAAAACCGTAAAGCGATGATCAGCGTACAGGTTGAAGTGCTCGATGATCAGCGAAAAGTGGCGAAGTTTGTTGGTCAATATTGTGTCATTCCAAAAAAAGAAGAGTAATCAAAACACACATGAAATCAGTTGGAATAATAGGGGGCGGCTTTATTGGTCAAGCCCTCGCTTCGTTATTAGATAAGCAAAAATACCAAGTTAAATTATCTTTCCGCTCAAACCGTCCAGAAGTGACAGGTTTGTCAATTTCGGTACATCACTGTGATGTGTCAGTCGACTCTGGTCAGACCAAGATGGAGGCTGATAGAGAGCTGTTTGAAGTCGATTGTTTAGTTATTTGTATTCCTCCAGGATTTAAAAAAGGCCTGGGTGATTCTTATACAACCAAAATACAAACCATGCTAGAACAGGCCCAAAACAATAACGTAAAACAAGTGATTTTTACCAGTTCGATTGGGATTTACGACCAAAAGGGTAAAGTCGACGAACTCTCAACCTTGAATTTGTCCACTGAAAAGCAAAAAGCCTTATATGATGCGGAACAAGCTGTATTAAATAGCGGGTTAAAAACTAGACAGGTACTCAGATTAGCTGGATTAATCGGCGGTAGCAGACACCCAGGTAATTTTAGAGTTAGTCTAACGGAAGAAAACATCAATGAGCCCGTTAATATGGTCATGCAGGAAGACGTCGTTCAGGCGATTGCTTTGTTAATTGAACAGGGCGAGAGTCCGAGCGATGTTTATAATATCGTTAGCCCACATCACCCTAACAAACAGAGCTTTTATAGATACGCAAGGCAAAAAATAAAAGACCAAAGAGCTAATGAGCCACTAGTTGTTTCAGGTATTGGTCGAGAAAGTCGTGAAACTTTCACAGGTAAAACTGTTGAAGGTGATCGCATTTGCCAAGAGTTAGGTTTTAAATACCAGTTTGATAACTTATTTCAGATTTATGATTAGCTCTTTGAGCCATGCTTAGCTAAATACTTGTCTAGGGCATTGGCAAACTGCTGTTTGTCTTTGTCACTGTATTTAGCTTGGCCACCCGATTGAACGCCACTGGCGCGCATCGTGTCCATAAAGTCGCGAATATTTAACCGCTGGCGAATGTTTTCTGGAGTATAAAGTTCTCCCCTTGGATTTAACGCAATGGCTTTTTTGTCTATTACTTCGCTTGCCAACGGAATGTCAGCGGTGACAACTAAATCCAAAGCTTCGCATTGAGCAGCGATGTAATCATCAGCAACATCAAATCCAGAGCTAACTTGCATTCGCTTAATGTAAGGCGAAGGTGGGACATTAACAAATTGATTGGCAACAAAAATCGTGGTGGTTTTTGTTCGCTCTGCCGCTCGAAACAGAATTTCTTTTACTACGACTGGTGTCGCATCCGCATCAACCCAAATTGTCATGTCAGTGTCTCGTATTAATTGAATAGTAGTCGTTGCTTAGTGCTTAAAAGCCGACTCGAAAAGCCTAAATAAGCAGTGTATTGTATATGAAAAGCGGACACAAAACTGCTCGACCAAAGGGTGATAGGTAAAAAGCACTATGATTGAAAAATTTAAGCTTATTTTATTAGGGGCTTGTCTGTATAGTTGTGCCAATAGTTTCGCGTCAGTTAGCGAAGGTCTGTCCTCATTTGTCGTGTCAGAGGGGTATCAAAAACAAATGCTTAATCAACAACGTGAATCTCATTTTGATGACTTTATACAAGAGAAGTTAGAACCTTTTTGGGATAGGTCTGCAAAACCTGGGCAATTTATTAATAAACAAGGTCTCAAGATCCACTTTGTTGAAGTTTCATTGCCTGACGCAACTGATACACTAGTCATTTCTCCAGGCCGAGTGGAAGGCTACTTAAAATATAAAGAAATGGCTTTTGATTTTGCTCAACTTGGCTACCAGGTTTTTATCATCGATCATCAAGGCCAAGGTTTATCTTCACGCTTGTTAGTCAATACTCATAAAGGCCATGTTAATCATTACAGTGATTACACACGCGATTTTGATCAGTTTATAAATGAGATCGTTATCCCAAAAGCCAAAGGCAAAAAGCATCTTTTATGTCACTCAATGGGGAGCGCGATTGGTTTACGATATCTTCAAGAGTATTCACACCCGTTCGACAAGGTTGTTTTCTCATCGCCGATGTGGGGCTTACCAACAGGCCCCGTACCAGCGGTGGTACTCAAGCCAGTCGTTAAGTCGGCAGCATGGTTGGTCAAACAAGTAGAGCCTCAAAGCCCTTACTTTTTGGGAAATAGCGACTACAAAAAAGTCCCATTTTTGATTAATACACTGACTCATAGTAAAGCGCGCTATGAGTATTTTCGTCATACCTATGAACAAACCCCCGAACTTCAATTAGGCGGTATCACCTATGGTTGGGTGGTTGCCTCCATCAACGCTTTAGATTCTGCATTTGATGATCTCGACAAGGTTGACGTTCCCATTGCTGTTTTGCAGGCCGAAAAAGACATTGTGATCGATAATTCGGCTCAAAATAAGTTTTGTGAGCGTCTCTCTGAACTAGGCAAGCCGTGTCATAGCCAAGGACCTATCGTGATAAAAGGTGCCAAGCACGAGATCTTTATTGAGAAAGATGAAATTAGAAATCAAGGTTTGGCGGTCATCCTGGACTTTTTTGGATAAAAAAAAGCGTTAGTTTTCACTAACGCTTTCTTCGCTTTTTACTGTTTATGTCGACTTAGAATACCACTGTCGATTCTGTCGAACAGTTTGATGTTCCAGCTTCACAAACCTGGTAGGTATACGTACCACCACCTTTACCGCTGATGGCATCAGTATATTGACCATCGTTTTGTGTTGTCGCAACAACACTGCCATTTCGGTAAATATCTACAGAAGCAGTTGTTGCACCTGTCCACGTCAAATCAGCGTATTTTGAGCCTTTTGACTTGTAACCATTTGCGCTTAAATCAAAACCAGTACCACCAGTATCGCCACCACCAGTGTCACCGCCACCTGTGCCACCAGAACAACCGTTGGCAGTTAGGTAATCACTTGCTGCTTTTGCTTTAACGATACCATGACCAAAGTAAACGTCGTGACCAGTCGCACCTTGGTCTTCCGCCGTTGCCTTTAATGCATTACGGATTTCTGTACCCGTACACTCACTGTGATTAGACCAAACTAATGCTGCCACACCTGCAACCGCTGGTGTCGCCATTGATGTACCATCCATGAAGCCATAGTCACTTGCACCAATGTTTACAGATGCATTTGCTGCAGAAACTAATGCTGAGCGATCTTCAAATGCTGCGCCAACGGCAGGAATAGTCGTTGCGTTCGTGTCACCTAACGTGCCGTACAACATACCTGGTTCGTTATTGATGATAATTGCACCAATACCACCTGAGTTTTCACAATTTAAAACCTTGTCATGGAAGCTAATTACGCCACGGTCAATGACACAAATTGAGCCATTTGCTGCCCCGTCAATTGTTTCTGCAGTACCCATGAAGTATACAGATCCCGATGCTGTGCCGTTATTTTCCATCGCAGAAGTCGGATATCCAACCCCATCCGCCGTCATACTTGCCATAGAAGCCATACCCGCTGGGTAAGTCGACAATGTTCCTACACCGCCAGCTGTTGCTTCAACACAGATTGTTTCGTCTGTTGTTGCACGTTTACCTTTACCAGATGTACAGCTTGGGTATTGTGAGAAAGAAGCAATGTTATTATCGGCATCATTCGCACCGATCATCATTACTGAAGGGTAACCGGCAGGGTATGAACGGACATTGTTACCGTCGTTACCTGCAGCAGCCAAGACTAAGCCACCATTATCAGTAAAAGTTTGGAATGCATTCGATTCGGTGCTGTTTGAACCACCACCACCAAGACTCATGTTAATGATGTTTGCGCCTGCTTGAGCACATTTATCTGCAGCGTAAGCAAGATCTGAAGAGTAGCCCCAGCCACTTTCGTTAAATACTTTGATGATGTGCATGTCTACACCTGGTGCCATACCAACAACACCAACGTTGTTATCTGCTGCGCCAATTGTTCCTGCAACGTGCGTACCGTGAGGGCCACCGTGCTCATCCCAATTACCGGTACCAGGATCATTATCACCTGTGATACCACCCCAGTTAAAGTCTTGGTTTGAACGGTCTAAACCAGAGTCGATTACACACACCTTCATACCGGCATTGGCATTAAATGTAACTTGGTTAGCTTGAGATTGATAAATCGCATAAGGGGTAACCTGTTGTGTCATTGGGTTACCAGCATCATCGTTGTAAACAGCCAATGGCACACGACGAAGGTCATTTTCGATTAACTTAATGTGAGGGTTGTTTAATAATCCTTTTACTTCATCTAAGCTTTTCCCTGAAAACTCAGCAGCAAAAAATCCATTTGCGTCTACTTTGATATCACCACCTAGCTTCTTCGCTAATGCTTTCACAACACCTTTTTTAGAATTATCCACTTGGATAATGTAACGGTTGTCGTCAGCTTGTGCATTGAATGCAGCAGTAAGAGCTAAGGCTACTAGCGAACCTGTGAACTTAAGTCGGTTCATATGAGACTCCAAATATGTTTGTTTTATTTATGTTTTTTTTATAGTTATTTTCGCTATCCGTCTAAGTGCGGGTTTTAAGCGATGAATTAACACAGTACACAATTTATTCAAAAAGGAAAACTTTTTATTTATCTGTACCTAAATTAATAAAACATCTTCTTTTTGGGGTTACTGATAGAGTTTTTTTGCATCTCGCCACATTACCCACGATGCTATGACGTATTTTTCTGACGAGCGCGGAGTGACACCTCGGTGTGTATGAGTAAAGTCACAAGGGGCCAAGACGAGGTTTCCCGCTTTAGGTTGGACTTTCGCTTGTTGATAGAAAAACTCTGTCTCACCACCTTCCTCAATATCGTTTAAATAAAACAGCACTAGGAGGCTTCTTCTCAGTGAACGTTGCGATGCGTCAGTCGGGTGAGGAAAGTGCTCAGAATGCCAATGCGGATAACCACCGGTAGATTGCTCATATTTTTGAATATTTAAAATGTCTAATTCGTAAAGGCGTGTAACAAGCTGCTGAATTTGCTCGTCACTCATCTTTGGAATGTCTTCGTGACTGAGCGTAGTAATTTCACCTGTTGTTGGGTTTTGGATTGAGGTTGAGACTGCACCTGTTAACATCATTGGGTGCATTTTTGCGTATTGGATCAATGCTCTTAGCGTTGTTTGCGCCAATAAGTTGTGCTCATCTTTCCAGCTCGGGTGTTGATCTATGGTCAAATCAAGGCTGTTCTTTTTGGATTTATCAACACCATTACCGGTTCTTCCAGGGGCTTTGTTTTGATCACGTTCAAATTTGTTGATGAGGTGTTCGCATTCTTGTTTAGACAATGCTTGGTTAAACTCTAAAATAAACTGGCTCATAAAACTGCCTTATTCTTCTTATTGTAATTGTGAGCGTATTGATAAGTGCAATGTGACACGAAAATACGCTAAAATCCACCGTCATTCATGCCCGTGAGGCTCAGATTCTTAAAGAGTAAGTAACCATGTTAAATGTCGTCTTGTTTCAACCGGAAATCCCACCTAACACAGGAAATATCGTTCGTTTATGTGCAAATAGTGGCTACCAGTTGCACTTAATTGAGCCACTGGGCTTTGATATTGAAGAAAAAAAAGTGCGACGCGCAGGTCTTGATTATCACGA
>NZ_CEYNSH010000030.1:34487-39156 GCF_982872775.1 Psychrosphaera sp.
AGCATGAATTTATCCAATGCCGTTGCAGTATTTGTATTTGAATCATGGCGTCAATTGGACTTTGCGGGTTCACAATAAATTAGTGACAAAAGTACTGTCCTAATTTCGTCTATTAAGTTGGCAGTTTAGGTATGGAGTTCTATTCTTAAGATTGATTTTTAATCATTTTTTAGGAGCTTTATACCTTGCCGGCCGGTTTCCTACCTTTTGTGTTTTTGGCTGATGTCGCACAGCCTATCGCTACACAACAAGATATCTATGGTTTTCATGAAGATACCTTGATTTTAGTCATGACCATTTTTCTGGCCGTACTTCTAGCAATTATGGGTTACGGAAAGTGGATTAAGCTCACACTTTCTTTTCATGCCAATCGCCGCCAATCGTTTATCGACTCATTGATGGAAAATACCAAAGAAGGAATTTGGATCGCCAACAAAGACCGAGAAATAGAACAAATTAATGGTGCCTTTACCGAGATGACAGGTTGGCAAGAGCGTGATGTTCTCCACAAATGCTTTAAAGTCATGAAAGAGTCCGGTCGCAACTACGACGTAGAGAACTTAATTTGGCAAGAAGTCGTTAAAAGTGGCTTTTGGCATGGTGAGATTTGGACGTATAACAGTGAAGGTCAACGCGTCTCATTCGATATGTCTGTCACTCGTGTTGCTACCGAAAGTAAGTTAACAAAACAAGTTGATGTAAAATATGTTGGGCTGATGTCTGATGTCACTAATCGCAAGATGAATGAGCAAGCGATGCATCAATTAGCTACACGTGATCAGCTGACAGGCTTACCCAATCGCACTCTCTTTTTGGAATATATAAAACACTCTATCTCCACTGTGCAAAGTCATAACCCTCATTTTGCTATTGCTTTCATTGACTTGGATAATTTTAAAAAGGTAAACACCAGTATTGGCCTAGAGCAAGGAGACCAATTAATTAAACAAGTCGCCGCTCGGTTAACGGCGGCTATAGACCCGAGTATTACTATTGCGCGCTTAGGCGGCGATGAGTTCGCATTGTTAATCCCAAGTCATTTGTGTTCAAGCAGCCCAGTTTTCTATATCAAACGAGTTATTGGAGAAATACAGCAATGTTTTGATAGTGTGTATTTACTTGATGATATTGAAGTGAATATGAACACGAGTATTGGTGTATCTATCTTTCCCAGCCATGGAACACAAGCCGATCAACTAATGCGATGTGCAGATACTGCACTTCACAGGGTAAAAATATCAGGGCGAAATAGCGCATTGATTTTCGATCACCTCATGGATGACCTTTCCACAGAACAACTCAATATTGAGTCTGAACTCGTGGCTGCCATCGCCAATAGAGAGTTCGTCGTGTACTTCCAACCTATTTATCACTCACATCACCATTGTATTTCTGGGTTTGAGGCTCTTGTTCGTTGGCAAAGTAGTGCCAGAGGTTTAGTACCACCTGATCAGTTTATTCCGATAGCTGAGCAAAGTGGACTTATTCGTCAACTGGACTTTTTCGTTTTGGAGCAGGCTTTTGGCAAGGTAGAACACTGGCTAGAAGAAGGTCTCCTGAAAGGGCGAATTGCGGTCAATATTTCCGCTGTTAATTTTCAACAAGCTGATTTTGTTGAACAAGTCGCCCAAATCGTGCATAAGGTAAATGGTGATTGCAATTTCATTGAGCTTGAACTCACCGAAACGGCGATGATGAAAAATACCGAATTGGTTGAACGAAATATTAAAAAGCTAAAGAGAATGGGTTTTTCAATTGCATTGGATGACTTTGGTACCGGTTACAGTTCGTTAAAGCACTTAAGGCAATTTAATATCGATAAGGTCAAAATTGATCGAAGCTTTATAAAAGATATCGAAACCAACACTCAAGCAAGAAGTATTGCCTCTGTCATCATCCAATTAGCGAACGCGTTGGAAGTGCAAGTCGTAGCGGAAGGGGTGGAAAATGAGAGTCAAGCATACCTGCTTCATGTTACAGGGTGTTTTTTAATGCAAGGGTACTTAATAAGTCGCCCATTGGCAGAATCTCAATTAATGACGTTCTTGTTAAAAGAAGTTGAGTACCTCAAAAAAGTGACAGAGAGAGTTTCAAGTTAATGAAGTATGCGTTGCAATGTCCGATTAGAGAAATAAAGGTTACGCCATGATATTGGATACTTCCATGTTTTATATTGCTTTCGGCGCGTTGTCTGTGATGACGGTGTTGTTGATGTTTGCGACATTCGTTTTGGGTAAAAAAGAGCATTGGCTTAGTATTTTATCACTCCTATTGGCTGATGGGTTTTGTGTGTCTCTACTTTGGGGATTGGCAAGTTATCAAACGAACAATACGTTATTGTTGACGTCGGTGGTTTCCGCTATTTTTGCCATACCATTTGTTTGGCGAGATATGGTTATTAAGCCCATTGAATACCCTGCACAATGGACACTGTTAATGTCGATATTGGCGTTAGTAATTATCAACCAATTTCTCCTCCAATCTCCTTTATTATTGTTGGCCCCATCGGGTCTGCTAGCATTAACGTTAAGTGCTACGTGTATTTTTCAGAATAGATACACTCGTGAGCAAAATCGAGAATTAAGCCAAGAACTAGATAAAAAACGGATTGCAGTAGGGCTTGATTTAGGCACTGGTCTACCAAATAAGCTCGCATTTGCAGAGCGCATAGAAAAGTGGCTCTTTATTCACCCAGAAGAAAAGATCAATATTGTTGTATTTAAGTTTACTCGTTTTAATGAACTAAATGCGTTGATAGGCCACAATAACGCGGACTTAGTAAAAATTCAGTTAATCACGAGATTGAAAGCCAAACTCGCTAATAATCAAAGTGTCCTCAATTTGTCAGACAGCATTGAACTTGCACCATTTGCGACCGTTGGAGGCGTTGATTTTGCGACCTCTATCCGCGCCGATAAACACAACTATGCAACCGAAAACTTTATAGAGTTACTAAAAAACACGATCAGAGAACCTATTATTATTGACTCAACCGCAGTCGATGTTGGAATTGAATTTGGCGTAGCGTCTTACCCCGAGCAAGGAAACTCGGTTGAGAATTTGATCGAAAATGCTTATATAGCGATGAATGTAGCTCAAAGTACCGAAAGCTCCATTTACTTTGATCAGAAACAACAAGATGATCTGCTGGTGAGTCGTACTGTAATTAGTCAATTAAAAGAAGATCTGAAGAATGAACGATTCTTATTATACGTACAGCCTCAAGTGACTCTCACATCGAAAGAAATCGTCGGTGGAGAGTTACTTATTCGCTGGAGCCGTCCAGATCAAGGTGTGATCGCTGCAGATGAGTTTATCCGGCTGGCTGAGCAATCTGGCCTGATTTATCAGCTTAACCTTTGGACTATTGAGTCGGCCATCAAAGCATTGGCAGAGTTTAAACAACAAAACCTTCCTCAAACCTTATCCGTCAATGTCTCAAACAGAGAGCTATTTCAATCGCAATTAGTGGAGTCTGTTATTGCCTTATTGGACAAGTACGCGGTTGACCCTAGTAAGCTTGTGATTGAAATCAAAGAGTCTGCGTTTGCTATTAATTTACACAAGGCATTAAAAGTAGCTAGATTGTTTCAACAAGCTGGTGTCAAAGTTGCCATCGATGATTTTGGTAAAGATAGAACCGCGATAGGCACGTTTAATAATTTTACTCCATACTACTTAAAAGTAGATTGTCGATATTTATCAAAAGGTAAAGGTGGAGACCAAGTAAATACATATATTAATGCTCTGATTGGAATGGCCAAAACATTACAGCTTCCCGTGATTGCGCAAGGTATAGAGACCGAACTCACCGAGAGCCAGCTGATAGACTTGGAATGCGATGCTGGTCAGGGCTTCTTGTATAGTAAACCATTTGAATTAAAAGGATTTATCGTTTGGTTAGAACAATGGCGACGCAATAATTTGCGATAATAACGAATCAATGACTCAGAAGTGAAGGGAACGTTAAGGTTCCCCTTGTCTTGAACAAACATAGCTATATAACAGCTGTGTGAGTAGCTGACTGGACTCAAGTGACTTGTGACCCGGAGGCTCGTTATCATCAGGAGCAGCCTCACACAGGTGTAGATATTTACAGTTTTTGTTATCTGCAAGTCGAGACACAAATCGCATGGCTTGCTCGCTACTAAAACCCGTTACGCTATAGGCACTAGAAGGCATGTGCTTAACACTATCAACGTCTATTTCGATGCCACTAACGGGCTCCATCGCAATATAGGCATAAGCTTCTTCAAGTGCGTCTTCAAAGCTAATAGTATTTCTAACAAATAGCTGTTGAAAGGTATAAAACGGAAAGTGGGCCGCCATGAGTGCTTCGATTGTAGACTGGTTGTTTTTTTGCTCATGTAATCCAACCACACAGTACTTCTCTAAGAAACCATGTGCATGAGCATATCTGAACGGGTTACCAGAATGGCGTCCTTCCATATCACGAAAATCGGCATGTGGGTCTAAGTTTACACAGGACACCTTTTGATTGAGCGCGCTGTTGACTGACTTGATGATAGGGTAGGCGTTATTATGCCCTCCACCAATGACTATGACATGAAAACCTTCAGCAAAAATAGGTGTTAGTACCTCAGTTACCCTTTCATCCAATCGGCCGACCAATTCCCTTAAACTGACTAGTTTATGGTCTGAAATGACG
>NZ_CEYNSH010000031.1:0-36488 GCF_982872775.1 Psychrosphaera sp.
CCCAAAACAAAGAAACCAAACTAAGCAAAAAACGCCTAGTTTTTATAACTTTTTCAGGAGTTGGCATTGACCGTTTTTTCTCAACCAGAATTTGATAACCACGAACAAGTCGTATTTTGTAACGACGAACAAACTGGATTAAAAGCTATTATTGCCGTACACAATACAAATTGTGGCCCAGCAGTTGGCGGGTGTCGTTTTTGGAATTACGACAATGATGAAGAAGCCTTAATTGACGTATTGCGTTTATCAAAAGGTATGACGTATAAAAACGCCCTAGCCGGCTTAAATTTTGGCGGTGGTAAGGCGGTCATTATTGGCGATCCTAAAAAGCTTAAGTCTGAAGCGCTATTTCGTGCATTTGGTCGTGCACTAAACAATCTAAACGGAACTTACTACTCAGCAGAAGATGTAAACATCACTACCGGTGACATTATGCATGCCTACAAAGAGACTAAGTTCGTTGTTGGCCTTGAAGGAAAAAGTGGTAACCCTGCACCGTTTACTGCGTATGGCACATACCTTGGAATAAAAGCAGCCGTTAAACATCAATTAGGCCAAGATAGCCTAGAAGGCCTTACCTTCAGTATTCAAGGCTTGGGTTCAGTCGGTATGTATTTATGTGAAAAACTATACCAAGACGGTGGCAAACTCATCGTCACAGATATCAATCAAGACTCAATTGACAAAGCCGTTTCAGAATTCGGTGCAACGGCGGTTGAACTAGACGAAATCTACGGTGTTGAAGCTGACGTTTATGTTCCTTGTGCACTTGGTGCGACAATTAACGACGAAACAATCGAGCAATTCAAAGTAAAAATAATTGCTGGCTGTGCTAACAACCAACTTGCCCTACCAAAGCACGGTAAAGTGCTGATGGATAAAGGTATCCTTTACGCCCCCGATTACGCGATCAACGCAGGTGGTATCATCAATATTTTCTTCGAGCAAGACCCAGAAGGTTACAGCTCAGAAAAAGCAACGAAGAAAGTTGAAGAAATCTACGACACTTTAATGGCAATTTTTGAACGCGCTAAGCTCGAAAATAAACCAACTCATGAAGTGGCTGACATTATCGCTCAAGAAATTATCAAAAATGGCGGTAAATAATTAATTCCAACTGAATTAATGTAAACAAAGGCAGACAAAAGTCTGCCTTTTTTATGCCCAAAAAAGTAAACCCAACAGCTTTAATGTAATAAAAATACACCTGTCTATTAAATATTTGTAAAAAAACACCATTTTTTGAACAATTTTCGCCCAATAAGCCTATTTATTCTCTAGTAAATTTATTTATTTCAATGTACGTTAGTTTTGTCGCCTCTTATAAAAATAATTTGGGTGACTTATAAGAATAAATAAAGGGAACAAAAATGTTTAAATTAAAACCACTTTCTCGAGTATTAAAATACTCTCTGCTTTCGAGCCTTTCTGTTGGTGTAATTTCCCCAAGTGTCGCATTTGCTGACGAAACCGCTGCTGAAAAGGATATTGAAAAAATTGCGGTTGTCGGTTCACGCGCAGCGCCGCGTTCAATTGGCGACTCCCCAGTGCCTGTAGACGTAATTAGCGCTGAGGAATTTAACAAACAAGGTTCGACCGACATGGTATCCATGTTACAAACATCGGTACCTTCTTTTAATGTAAACGAACAACCTATTAACGATGCCTCGACGCTAGTTCGCCCAGCGAACCTTCGTGGTATGGCTGCTGACCACACGTTAGTGTTGGTAAACGGTAAACGCCGTCACCGTTCTGCTGTAATCACCTTTTTAGGTGGCGGTCTTTCTGATGGTGCTCAAGGACCTGATTTATCAGTTATTCCTTCAATCGGCATAAAGCAAGTAGAAGTATTACGTGATGGTGCCGCTGCACAATATGGATCTGATGCGATTGCCGGTGTTATTAACTTTGTGCTTAAAGACGATGCCGACGGCGGTATGTTTGAAGTGAAATACGGTTCTCACTATGAGGGTGACGGCGACACTGTACAGTACGCTGGTAACATTGGTTTGCCATTAACGTCTGAAGGTTATGCAAACTTCTCGTTTGAATTCAAAGAAGCAGATCCTACAAGTCGCAGTGTTCAAAGAGATGACGCAGCCGCGCTTATTGCTTCAGGAAATACTTTTGTAGCTAACCCTGCCCAAGTTTGGGGTAACCCAGAAATCAAAGATGACATCAAACTATTTGGTAACTTTGGTTTAGAATTATCTCAGGATGCCGAAGCTTACATGTTCTTAAACTATGCAGAACGTGAAGTGGAAGGAGGTTTCTACTTCCGTAACCCGCACAACCGTGGTGGTGTTAATGACGGCGGTAAAGACGATGATGGTAACCAGTTATTATTAGTTGGTGACTTAACGGGTGATATGAGTGGTAACTGCCCTACTGATCTTCGCGTTGGTAATAATGTTCTAAATAACTCACGTTACATCAATGAAGTAGCGAACAACCCTGACTGTTTTGCATTTAATGAAATGTTCCCTGGTGGCTTCACACCTAAGTTTGGCGGCAAGATTGTAGACTCTTCAATCGCATTAGGTACAAAGGGTGAAACAGACTGGTTAGTAGAAGAACTGAACTACGATATTAGCTTCTATGCAGGTAGTAACGAAGTTGACTTCATGATCAGTAACACAATCAACCCAAGTTTAGGTCCTGATACACCAACATCATTTAAGCCTGGTAAATACATCCAGTCTGAACAGTCACTAAACTTAGACGTATCTAAGTATATCGACAATTTCAATGATGGTACGTTAAACGTGGCCGGTGGTGTTGAATTCCGTCACGAGTCTTACGAAAGTATTGCGGGTGATTACAAATCTTGGGAAATTGGCCCTCTAGCCTCTCAAGGTTTTGGTATCGGTTCAAACGGTTTCCCTGGTCTATCTGCGAAAAGTGCTGGTAAAAATGACCGTCAAAGTTTTGCTCTATACGGTGACGTTGAATACATGGTCAATGATGACTTAATGGTTTCTGGTGCAATTCGTTTTGAAGACTTCTCTGACTTTGGCAACACAACTAAAGGCAAGTTAGCAGGTCGTTATCAGTTAAACGACACTATGGCGCTTCGTGGTGCATTCAGTACTGGCTTTAAAGCGCCTACTATTGGTCAATCAACAGTACGTAACGTAACCACTGCGTTTGGTACTGATGGCAAACTAATTGACCGCGCTACGCTTCCGCCAACAAACCCTGTTGCCGAGCTAAAAGGTGGTAAGCCACTTCAGCCGGAAGAGTCTGAGTCAATCAGTTTTGGTTTTGTCGGTGAGTTTGACAATGGACTATTCGTAACAATCGACTACTTCAATATTGAAGTTACCGACCGTATCGCGACTGTTTCTGGTATCAAACTATCTGAGCAAGATATCCAAACCTTGTTAGATCAAGGTGTACAAGATGCATCTAGTTTCAACGAAGTTAGTTACTTCACTAACGATTTTGATACTGATACTACCGGTATTGACGTTGTTGCAAACTACTCTCAAGACTTCATGGGTGGTGAAAACAAATACTCATTAGCCTACAACTGGACTGAGACGGAAGTTACACAGCACTCAAGCAACATTTCTGCTGAACGTGTTCGCATGATTGAAGAAAACCTTCCTAATCACCGCTGGAGTTTCACTACTAACCATGCAAACGATGGTTGGAGAGTTATGGCTCGTCTGAACTACTTCAGTGACATTTATGAAGATCACTTAGATTCAGGCTTACCAATTGAAGATATCTCTGCTGAGTTTACAGTTGATTTAGAAGCTGCGATTGACGTTGCAGAGAATTTTGAATTTGTAATTGGTGCTAAGAACGCGTTTGATGAAACACCTGATGAAAACACGATGTGGGACAATGAGATTGCTGGTGCGAAATACCCAGTTACCTCACCTATCGGTATCAACGGTGGTTTCTACTACTTAAAAGGTGTGTATAAGTTTTAATTAAAAACACAACACTTTAAATATATAAAGGCCTCTATTTTTGAGGCCTTTTTTTGTCTATTAGACATGTATTTTTTGCCCTTAGTTAAGGGACTTTAAAGTTAGGGATAAGAGCGATACCTAACAAACAAGCATAAAAAAAGGCTAGGACAAGCCTAACCTTTTTGTTTTAGCTCAAGAGCATTAGCCCTGTGCTAAAGGGTAAATTACCAACCAGTTTTCTCAGCTAGTGCTTTACCGATATCCGCTAATGAACGAACCGTTTTAACGCCAGCAGCTTCTAGTGCCTTGAACTTGTCGTCCGCAGTACCTTTACCACCAGAGATGATCGCACCAGCGTGACCCATACGCTTACCTGCAGGTGCAGTTACACCAGCAATGTAAGAAACAACAGGCTTAGTTACATTTTCTTTAATGTAAGCTGCAGCTTCTTCTTCAGCTGTACCGCCGATCTCACCGATCATAACGATAGCTTCAGTTTTAGGGTCTTTTTCGAACATTTCTAGTACGTCGATGAAGTTAGTACCTGGGATTGGGTCACCACCGATACCAACACACGTAGACTGACCGAAACCAGCGTCTGTCGTTTGCTTAACCGCTTCGTACGTAAGTGTACCCGAGCGAGAAACGATACCTACACGACCAGGCTTGTGGATGTGACCAGGCATGATACCGATCTTACATTCACCTGGAGTGATAACACCTGGACAGTTAGGACCGATTAAACGTACACCTAGCTCGTCACAACGAACTTTTGCGTCTAACATGTCTTGTGTAGGGATACCTTCAGTAATACAAACGATTAGTTTGATACCAGAGTTAGCCGCTTCTAAGATTGAGTCTTTACAGAATGGTGCAGGAACATAGATAACTGATGCGTCAGCACCTGTTTCAGCAACAGCTTCAGCAACTGTGTTGAAAACTGGAAGACCTAGGTGAGTTTGACCACCTTTACCTGGAGTAACACCACCAACCATGTTAGTGCCGTATGCAATTGCTTGCTCAGAGTGGAATGTACCTTGAGCACCAGTGAAACCTTGACAGATTACTTTTGTATCTTTGTTAATTAAAATGCTCATTATTTGCCCTCTGCAGCTTTAACGACTAATTCAGCAGCACTTTGTAAGCTTTCTGCTGCAATGATGTCTACGTCAGAATTTGCTAGTACTTCACGGCCTTTTTCAGCGTTAGTACCTTCTAAACGTACAACAACTGGTACGTTTACGCCTACTTCTTTAACAGCACCGATGATACCTTCTGCGATCATGTCACAACGTACGATACCACCAAAGATGTTAACTAGAACGGCTTTAACATTGTCATCAGATAAGATGATCTTGAATGCTTCAGCAACACGTTCTTTAGTTGCGCCACCACCTACATCTAGGAAGTTAGCTGGGCTGCCACCGTTTAGGTTAACGATATCCATAGTACCCATAGCTAGACCAGCACCGTTAACCATACAGCCAACGTTTCCGTCTAGTGCAACGTAGTTAAGTTCCCACTTAGCTGCGTCTGCTTCACGAGCGTCTTCTTGCGAAGGATCGTGCATTTCTTTAAGGTCTGGGTGACGGTAAACCGCGTTGCTGTCAATTGCTACTTTAGCGTCAAGACAGTGTAAGTCGCCAGCTGGAGTGATAACTAGTGGGTTTACTTCGATTAGTTCAACGTCTTTCTCTTTGAACATTTTTGCAAGACCCATGAAGATCTTAACAAATTGAGAAACCTGCTTGCCTTCAAGACCAAGTTTGAACGCTAAATCACGACCTTGGTAAGGCTGCGCACCTACTAATGGGTCGATTTCTGCTTTAAGAATCTTTTCAGGAGTTTCTTCAGCAACAGTTTCGATTTCAACACCGCCTTCAGTAGACGCCATAAATACGATACGACGGCTTGAACGGTCAACAACCGCACCTAAGTATAATTCTTGCGCGATGTCAGTACATGTCTCAACTAAGATACGGCTAACTGGTTGGCCGTTCTCATCTGTTTGATAAGTAACTAGACGCTCGCCTAACCACTTTTCAGCAAATGCTTTAATTTCATCTTTAGTTTTAACTAGCTTTACGCCACCCGCTTTACCACGGCCACCGGCGTGAACCTGTGCTTTAACTACAAACTCTTCTCCACCAACTTGGTCTGCTGCTGCAGCCGCTTCTGCTGGTGTTTCGGCAGCGATGCCTTTAGATACAGGAAGCCCGTATTGAGCAAACAACTGTTTACCCTGATATTCATGCAAGTTCATGATGTTCTATCCATCTCTATTATAAGTAAAAGGCTGCAACGTTTATGCAGCCCAATTTATCATGCGGGGCTATTATAAATATCCCCTCAATTTGTGCAATAAAAGGCACCTTTAAAATGCCTTGAATTGCGATATTTAACCGATGTTTAGAGTTAAAACTTTAAATGTCTAACAATAAACGTGCTGGGTCTTCTAATAACTCTTTAATTGTTACTAAGAAACCAACTGACTCTTTACCATCAATCAAACGGTGATCGTATGAAAGAGCTAAGTACATCATCGGTAAAATTTCAACTTTTCCGTCAACCGCCATAGGACGATCTTGGATTTTGTGCATACCTAAGATTGCAGTTTGAGGCAGGTTAATGATTGGTGTTGATAACAGCGAACCAAATACACCACCATTTGTGATAGTGAAGTTACCACCTTGCATTTCTTCAACCGTTAGCTTGCCGTCACGACCTTTGATTGCTAGCTCACGGATACCGTTTTCAATTTCCGCAAAGTTCATCTTGTCACAATCACGTAATACAGGTGTTACAAGACCACGAGGAGTCGATACTGCAATACTTACGTCAAAGTAGTTGTGATAAACAATATCGTCACCGTCGATTGATGCATTTACTGCTGGGAAACGCTTAAGCGCTTCAACAACGGCTTTAACATAGAAAGACATAAAGCCTAATCGAGCACCGTGACGCTCTTCAAATACGTCTTTATATTGCTTACGAAGATCCATAATTGGCTTCATGTTAATTTCGTTAAACGTCGTTAACATTGCCGTTGAATTTTTCGCTTCTAGTAGACGATTTGCGATTGTCTTACGCAGGCGAGTCATTGGAACACGTTTTTGTGTACGGTCACCTACTGGTGCAGCAGGCGCAGGTGTTGAAGATGCTGCTGGCTTAGCAGGCGCACTTGAGCCTTGTTTTTCAAATGCTAATACGTCTTCTTTGGTGATCTTACCGTTTTTACCAGTACCTTTGATCTTGCTTGCGTCTAGACCTTTTTCTTTAACTAAACGACGCACAGATGGTGACATCACTTCATCGCCTGACTCATCTGAAGACTCTTCAGAAGTAGCCGCTGCTGGAGCTGCTGAACCGCCAGCTGTAATTTCAGCGATGTCTTGTTCACCAAGAACAGTGTCACCTTCGGCGTTTAAGATTTTGCTGATAACACCAGAGTCTGGAGCAACAACTTCAAGAACAACCTTGTCAGTTTCAATGTCAACTAAGTTTTGGTCACGTTCTACGCTGTCGCCCTCAGATACGTGCCAAGTTGCGATAGTCGCATCAGCAACTGACTCTGGTAATACAGGAACCTTAATCTTAACAACTTGCTTTTCACCACCGTCGTTTGATGCTGATTCTTTCTTGTCTGAACCTTTATCTGAACTTGCTTCTGCAGGGGCTGCGTCTGCCGCACCTACTTTTGCAATGACTTGTTCACCTAAAACGGTTGCACCTTCATCTTCAAGGATTTCGGTAATTACACCGTCTTCAGGTGAAACAACTTCTAAAACAACTTTGTCTGTTTCGATGTCAACTAGGTTTTGGTCACGAGATACTTTGTCGCCAACCTTAACGTGCCAAGTGGCCACTGATGCGTCAGCAACTGATTCTGGTAATACTGGAACTTTAATTTCAGTAGTCATGGGTAATCCTTGAGATTATTTAATCATTAGTGCGTCGTCTACCAACGCTTGTTGTTCTTTAAGGTGGACAGAGTTATAACCAACTGCAGGTGAAGCAGACGCTTTACGTCCTGCGTAAGTTAGGTTTGCCCCTTTTGGAATCGAATTCCAGAAATGATGCTGGCTACAATACCAAGCCCCTTGGTTCTGTGGCTCTTCTTGACACCAAACAAAGTCTTTTACGTGCTTGTACTTCTCAACAATTTCATCCATTTCTTCATGAGGGAATGGGTAAAGCTGCTCGATACGTACCAGCGCTACGTCGTTCTTCTCTTCTTTACGACGCTTGTCTAATAGGTCGTAATAAACTTTACCTGAACAGAATACAACGCGCTTCACGTCTTCAGTTTTGATATCGTCGATTTCATCAATGACATTGTGATACGTACCGTCTGCTAACTCTTCAATTGAAGAAACCGCCATTGGGTGACGTAACAATGACTTAGGAGACATTACAATCAGTGGACGACGCATTGGGCGAATTGCCTGACGTCTGATCATGTTGAACACCTGTGCAGGTGTCGACGGCACGCAAACTTGCATGTTGTGATCAGCACATAATTGTAAGAATCGCTCTAAACGAGCCGACGAGTGCTCTGGACCTTGACCTTCGTAACCGTGTGGTAACAACATAGTTAAACCACATAAGCGGCCCCACTTTTGTTCACCAGAGCTGATGAATTGATCAATAACAACTTGAGCTACGTTTGCGAAGTCACCAAACTGAGCTTCCCAGATAACAAGTGAGTCTGGTTCTGCTGTTGCATAACCATATTCAAACGCAAGTACACCTACTTCAGATAATACAGCATCGTAGATTTCGAAACGACCCTGGCCGTCTTTGATGTTCTCTAGAGGAGTATAAGTAGAAGCATCGTCTTGGCTGTGGATTACAGCGTGACGGTGGAAGAATGTACCACGGCCAGAATCTTGACCAGTAAGGCGAATATTAGTGCCTCGGTCAACAAGATCTGCGTACGCTAATGTTTCGGCCGTACCCCAATCTAACTTTTTCTCACCGTTAAGCATTTTAACACGCTCGTCGTATTGTTTTTTAACACGAGAATGTGGTTTAACGCTATCTGGGTATGACGTAATCTTTTCGCCAAGCTCTTTTATCTTGTCTACCGACAACTCTTTGTCATAGTCGATATCCCAGTCGTGGCCTAAATACGGTGACCAGTCAACAGAATGTTCTGTCATTGGACGCCATTCTTCAACTGTACATTCACCTTTATCTAGAATGGCACGGTACTCATCCATCATCGCTTTTGCGTCAGACTCAGAGATAACGCCTTCGTTAGTCAATTGATCAATATACAATTGGCGCGGCACAGGATGCTTTTTAATTTTTTGATACATCAAAGGCTGAGTTGCATTTGGCTCATCAGCTTCGTTGTGTCCGTGGCGACGGTAACAGACTAAATCGATAACAACATCGCGACGGAATGTATTGCGATAATCAACCGCAATTTGTGACACCAATGCAACCGCTTCTGGGTCATCTGCATTCACGTGGAAAATCGGTGCCTGCACCATTTTAGCGATGTCAGTACAATATTCTGTAGAACGCGTATCTTCTTGGTTAGACGTTGTAAAGCCAACTTGGTTGTTTACAACGATACGAACCGTGCCACCTACTTTGTAAGCACGAGTTTGAGACATATTAAATGTCTCTTGAACCACACCTTGACCCGCAATTGCTGAGTCACCGTGAATCGTAATAGGCAGTGCTTTAGAACCTGTGTCACAGTCACGACGGTCAAGACGTGCTCTAACCGAACCCATTACAACTGGATTAACAATTTCAAGGTGAGATGGGTTAAATGCTAACGCTAAGTGAACATTACCGCCTTCTGTAGCAAAATCAGAAGAATAACCTTGGTGGTATTTAACGTCACCAGCTAACAATGACGGGTCAACTTTACCACCGAACTCTTCAAATAACTCTCCAGATTTTTTACCTAGAACGTTAACAAGAAGATTTAGGCGACCACGGTGGGCCATACCAATAACCACTTCTTTTTGACCAGAAGTACCAGCGCTATGAATGATTTCTTTGATCATTGGAACAAGCGCATCACCACCTTCTAGTGAAAAGCGCTTAGCACCTGGGAATTTGGCACCCAAATACTTTTCAAGACCATCGGCTGCGATTAAGCCGTTTAAAACACGCTTTTTGATCTTTTTGTCAAACTTAGGCGTACTTTTAATTGATTCGAGGCGGTTTTGGATCCAACGTTTTTCATCGGTATCCGTGATGTGCATATATTCTGCGCCAATCGAACCACAATATGTTTGTTTCAAAGCATCGAAAAGTTCGCCAAGTGGCATTTTGTCTTTTCCGATAGCAAATGAACCAACATTGAATTCTTTGCTCTTATCGACGTCCGACAGCTCGTGATGCTCTAATGTAAGCTCACGAACTTTTTCACGCTGCCAAAGCCCTAATGGGTCTAAATTGGCGTTCTGATGTCCGCGGAAACGGAAAGCGTTGATAAGTTGTAATACTTTTACTTGTTTTGCGTCTGCTTCTTCTGATGCAGATACAACTGTGCGGTCTTTTGTTTTGGCTAGTTGAGCAAATAAGTCGCGCACCTCAGAGTGTTTAGTCTCAACCGATACCCCTTCAACTTTGGGTAAATGGTCAAAAATTTCACGCCACTCGTCAGAAACAGATGTAGGATCGTCTAGGTACAGCTCGTACATCTGCTCAACATATACCATGCTGTTAGCGGATAGATGAGAACTCTCCAGCCAAGTTTGCATAACACCTTCGTGCATTAGATATATATCCTTGTAAGTCGTTAAGACTATATTTTACATAAATTAAAACAAAAAAGAGCCCTTCCAGTATAAATGGAACGACTCTTAATTATTATCGATTAACCACTGGACTCTCTGCCAAGATTAAACTGACCTCTGCAATAGCATTGATTTAATGTGACCAATTGCTTTGGTCGGGTTCAAACCTTTAGGACAAACGTTTACGCAGTTCATGATGCCGTGGCAACGGAACACACTAAACGCATCGTCTAGGTCCGCTAAACGCTCTTCGGTTGCAGTATCACGGCTATCGATTAGGAATCGATAAGCATGTAACAAGCCTGCAGGGCCGATGAACTTGTCTGGGTTCCACCAGAACGACGGACAAGATGTTGAACAACAAGCACAAAGAATACACTCGTATAAACCATCTAGCTTATCGCGCTCTTCAATAGATTGAAGATGCTCACGAGCAGGTGGCTGCTTGTCATCGTTGATCAAGTACGGTTTAACTTTTTCGTATTGAGTGTAGAACTGAGTCATGTCAATTACAAGGTCACGGACAACCGGAAGACCAGGTAAAGGGCGGACAACAATAGTGCCGTTCCCCAAAGCTGACAGAGGAGTTATACACGCCAAGCCATTTTTACCGTTCATATTCATGCCGTCTGAGCCACAAACACCTTCACGGCAAGAACGACGATAAGATAATGTTGGATCTTGCTCTTTAATCAAGTTAAGAGCGTCAAGTACCATCATGTCCTGACCTTCTTCAACTTGAAGCTGGTAGTCTTTCATGTATGGCTTGTCATCAACATCCGGATTATAACGGTATATAGAGAAATTCAACGTTTTCATAATGCGTTACATACCTTCTTAGTAAGTTCGCGCTTTTGGCGGGAACGCTTCACGATGGTTAGGTGACATGTTTACATCACGCTTGCTCATCTCTTCCGTATTAGGATCATAGATGCTGTGACATAACCAGTTTTCATCATCACGGTCTAGGAAATCTTCACGGCTGTGAGCACCACGGCTCTCAGTACGGAAATTCGCAGCTACTGCCGTTGCATAAGCTGTTTCCATTAAGTTGTCTAATTCTAGACACTCGATACGCTGAGTGTTGAACTCAGATGAGTTATCAGACAATTTAGCGTGCTTAAGACGTTCACGAATCTCTTTAAGCTCATTTAGACCTTCTGCCATTGCTTCACCTGTACGGAAAACAGAGAAGTTTAATTGCATACAATTCTGTAGATCTTTCTTGATCTGAACTGGGTCTTCACCTTGCTTAGTAGATTCCCAACGATTGTATCGTTGCATCGCTTCTTCAGCGTCGTCTTTAGAGTAGTTGGTAGCACCGCCACCTTCACCTAGGTATTTCTCTAGGTATAGGCCAGCTGCACGGCCAAATACAACAAGGTCAAGTAGTGAGTTACCACCTAAGCGGTTGGCACCGTGTACAGATACACAAGCAATTTCACCAACAGCGAATAAGCCTTCAACTTCTTTGAAAGAACCATCTTCTGCTTTGGTTAACGCTTGACCGTTAACATTAGTAGGAACACCACCCATCATGTAGTGACAAGTAGGGATTACTGGAATTGGTTCATCAGCTGGGTGAACGTGTGCGAATGTCTTAGATAATTCACATACACCTGGTAAACGAGACTCAAGAGTTTCGCGACCTAAGTGGTCAAGTTTCAGCTTAATGTGCGGACCATGTGGACCATCACAACCACGACCTTCACGGATTTCAGTCATCATTGCACGAGCAACAACGTCACGACCCGCTAAGTCTTTAGCGTTTGGTGCATAACGCTCCATGAAACGCTCACCGTCTTTGTTTAGGAGGTAACCACCTTCACCACGACAACCTTCGGTTACCAATGTACCTGCGCCAGCGATACCCGTTGGGTGGAACTGCCACATTTCCATATCTTGTAACGCAACGCCTGCACGAGCTGCCATACCAACACCGTCACCAGTGTTAATGTGAGCATTAGTTGTAGATGCATATATACGACCTGCACCACCCGTTGCTAATACTGTTGCACGAGCCTTGAAGAATACGACTTCACCAGACTCAATATCAATCGCAGTACAACCAATTACTGCACCGTCTTGGTTTTTAACCAAGTCTAATGCATACCATTCGCTGTATACCGTTGTCTTGTTTTTAACATTTTGTTGGTATAACAAATGAAGAAGCGCGTGACCTGTTCGGTCAGCTGCCGCTGCTGTACGTGCAGCCTGTTCACCACCAAAGTTTTTAGACTGGCCACCAAAAGGACGTTGGTAAACTTTACCGTTTTCGAAACGTGAGAATGGTAAACCTTTGTTTTCCATTTCTAATATCGCTTCTGGACCCGTTTTACACATGTATTCGATTGCGTCTTGGTCACCGATGTAATCAGACCCTTTAACCGTGTCATACATGTGGTATTCCCAGTTATCTTCGTGCGCGTTACCAAGTGCTACCGTGATACCACCTTGCGCAGATACTGTGTGTGAACGAGTCGGAAATACCTTTGAGATCAAAGCACATGATTGGCCTGACTCTGCAATTTGCAAAGCGGCGCGCATACCCGCACCACCTGCGCCGATTACGACGGCATCAAATTCTTGAACAGTTATACTCACTAGACACCCCACAAGATAAATAAGCCAGCCACAACGTACGCCAAACCAATAGTGTTAAGCACGAAGCTTAATACAGTGCGTGTTGCTGTGTTTTTAACGTAGTCAGTTAGAACCTGCCACATACCAATGCGAGTGTGTACCCAAATACATAATAATGTAATAAAGGTGAAAATTTTCACGCCGATATTAGCAAACAAACCAGACCAAATTTCAAATGTCATTTCTGGCGTTGTTAAGAAGACATATAAGATGAAAAACGTGTAAGCAGTCATAATTAACGCAGTTGCGCGCAACGATACGTAATCTTGAACACCATCTCGTTTTAAAGAAGCTTGGTTAATTACCATATCCATACTCCTGCTAAGATTACTGTTACGATCCAAATAGCGATGGCTAATTTGGCACTAAGGTTTCCTGACTCCAATTCTTCCCAGTGACCCATATCCATTACTAAGTGACGTAGGCCACCAATGATATGGTAAGAAAGCATTGCCAATGTACCAACCGCTATAATCTTACCGATGACACCTTGAATAAGCTCTTTAGCGTATTCAAAGCTCTCTGGAGATTGTAGAGAAATGGCCCATACTACGATTACAAAAATCAATGCGAAAAACATCGCTACGCCAGTGATTCGGTGAAGAATTGACGCATTTGCCGTAGCTGGCATAGAAATGGTTGTCAGATCTAGATTTACAGGTCTTTGTTTTTTCACGATTACATGCCTATCAGAGCTGTTGTTTTTTTAGAGTATACCGATGTAATACACCGATGGATTTGTTGAGCCTTAAATTTCTTTATATTTTTCTTTAAGCTCACCAAAGGCTACCTGCATACGTGTGCAGTACCCGCAGTATATATAGCGATTTGAGATATATCAATTTCTGTTTAAATTTAACGTGTTAAAGTTGACTTTTTAATCAGTTTGCACCGTATTGTGAATAATAATTGAACATTTGTGCAATTAAATTGACTTTTTACTCTATTTTCGAGTTACAATGTCGCGATTATTTTAAATGACTTAGACTTAATCTATTTTTTTTCTTCTATACTGAAGAGCTAATCTAAAGATTAAATTCCACTAAATATTATGAGGAGAACATGCATGGCAGATAAGAAGGCCACAGTTCAAGTCACAGGGCAAGAACCATTCGACTTACCAATGATTTCTGGTACCGCTGGTAACGATGTTATCGACGTACGTACTTTAGGTGCGCAAGGCGTATTCACATATGATCCAGGTTTTTTGGCCACTGCTTCATGTCAATCAGAGATTACATTCATCGATGGCGGTAAAGGTGTGTTATTACACCGTGGTTACCCAATCGAGCAATTAGCCAATGAATCTTCTTACCTAGAACTAAGCTACCTGCTTCTAAACGGTGAATTACCGAGCGCAGAAGGTTTGGCTGAGTTTGAAAATACAATCACGAACCACACTATGGTTCACGAAAAGATTGCGACTTTCTTCCAAGGTTTTGTTGTAGATGCACACCCAATGGCAATGCTATGTGGTGTAACTGGTGCTCTATCAAGCTTCTACCATGACGACTTAGACATCACTGACCCAGAGCAGCGTAAACGCAGTGCATATCGCTTAGTAGCAAAATTGCCTACGATTGCAGCGATGGCTTACAAATACAGCATCGGTCAGCCGTTTGTTTACCCACGTAACAACTTATCGTACTCAGAAAACTTCTTACACATGATGTTCTCTGTTCCAGCTGAAGAATACACAGTTAATCCTGTCCTTGCTAAAGCAATGGACAAGATCTTTATGCTTCACGCTGACCATGAGCAAAATGCGTCAACATCTACAGTACGTTTAGCTGGTTCTTCTGGTGCTAACCCATACGCGTGTATCGCAGCGGGTATCGCATCTCTATGGGGTCCAGCTCACGGTGGTGCAAACGAAGCATGTCTTAACATGTTAGAAGAAATTGGTTCTGTTGACCGTATTCCTGAGTTCGTTGCTCGTGCGAAAGACAAAGCAGACCCATTCCGTCTAATGGGCTTCGGTCACCGCGTATACAAAAACTTCGACCCACGTGCAAAAGTTATGCGTGAAACCTGTCACGAAGTTCTTGAAGCATTAAACATCAAAGATCCATTGTTAGACGTGGCTATGGAACTAGAGCGTATTGCGCTTGAAGACCCATACTTCGTTGAGAAGAAACTATACCCGAACGTAGACTTCTACTCAGGTATTATTCTTAAAGCAATCGGTATCCCTACAAGCATGTTTACGGTTATCTTTGCTATGTCTCGTACCGTTGGTTGGATCAGCCACTGGGATGAAATGTTAGGTGAAGCAGGTCAAAAAATTGGCCGTCCTCGTCAGTTATACACTGGCGCACCTAAGCGTGATTACGTTCCAGTTAGCAAACGCTAATCAAAACGTTTTTCAAAATACTGATATGAAGCGGCCTTTGGGTCGCTTTTTTTATGCCTGTAATCTAGCAACACTTTTGTTAACTATCCCTTCGAGCATGGTCCCATAGGAATAGAGCCAACTAAGGTTATCGTTAACGTACTGAATAAACCAACCTTTTAATATTAGTTTGCTAACTGTCCGTCATAAAAGGTTATTTCAACTAAACTTTTAAATGAATGTTAATCATATTTACTAAGTTTTAGTAAATTTGCTCAAGTTAATTAGCCTTTTTGTCCATGCAAAAAACCAACAAACCCTAAACCATTGTTTTATATATTAAAAATAGTTGGCACTGGTTTTGCGAGAAAGGCACTATTACGAAAATTAATGCCAACATATAAAACCTAAATGGACATAGAATTATGAAACAAACAACACTTAACCCAATAGCTAAAATCTCAGTAATTGCTTTAACAGTGTTAGGTTTGCTCAACATATCAGGATGTGAAGAAGCCACTGCTTCGGTAGACAAAGAAGAGAAAGTGGAAGAAATTATTCAAGTTCCTGTTGCCGTTACGCCAGTATCAAGAGCTAGTATAGCTAATTACTACGCTTCAAATGCAACACTCGAATCCCCTGCTGAGGCAGATGTCATTAGTAAAGTTCAGGGCTTAATCGAGTCTATTTATGTGGAAGAAGGCGATTATGTAAAAAAAGGACAAGTTTTAGCTAAACTTGACGACTCTCGTTATCAGTTAGCTTTGCAACAGAGACAGGCAGAGTTAAAACAAGTAAAAAGCGAACTGGATCGAATTAATGCAGCAAAGAACAAAAATTTGATCAGCGCTGATCAACTAGAAAAACTGCAGTGGCGCTTAGAGTCATTACAAGCCTCAACCGACATTGCTCAGCTTGACGTCCAAGAAACAAATATAGTGGCACCTATCGATGGTTATATTGCTAAACGTTATGCCAAAATTGGTAACTTGGTTCATCAATATCAACATCAAAATTTATATCACATCGTCGCTCAAGATAAGTTAGAGGGGGTCCTTTACATTCCTGAGGGCCGTTTCTCTGATATCCAGAAAAACCAACCTGCTGAACTGACTCTTTCTGCGCTTGGCAACAAAACTTTTAATGCTCACATCGATCGCATCAGCCCAGTCATTGATGCCAATAACGGTACGTTTAAAGTTGTCGTCGTGGTCGATAATAAAAACGGTGAACTCAAACCTGGTATGTTTGCCGAAGTTAATATCCAATTAGGCTTACACGAAAACACGTTGGTTGCTCCATCTAACGCTGTCTTATCTCTCGATAACAACCATATGGTTTATCAAGTCATTGATGGAAAAGCCGTCAAAACGGATATCACATTGGGTTATCAACACAATGGCTTAGTTGAAGTATTAAGCGGTCTAAATGATGACTCACAGCTTATTATTGCTGGCCACAACAATTTAAAAGACAACGCAGACGTAAAAGTTGTAGAAACTAAATAAACAAGGATAGAGCCATGAAATTAGTGGAAGTTGCAATAAAACGACCCGTCACGATTTGGATGTTTGTGTTAGCGGTTATGCTATTTGGCCTTGTTTCTTTAAGTCGCTTGGCTGTTAATTTACTACCTGACTTGTCTTACCCGACACTAACAGTCAGAACCGATTATGAAGGCGCGGCTCCTCAAGAAGTCGAAATGCTAATTAGTAAACCAATTGAAGAAGCGGTAGGCATAGTTAAAAACGTCAGACAAGTTCATTCGATTTCTAAAGCTGGTCAATCTGATGTTGTTTTGGAGTTTAACTGGGGCACCGATATGGATATGGCGAGCCTCAATGTTCGCGAAAAGCTAGATATCATTCAGCTGCCTTTAGACATTAAGAAGCCAGTGTTACTGCGCTTCAACCCATCTCTTGACCCTATCATGCGATTTGCATTAACAAATGACAGCGAAACGATGGACTTAAAGCAGGTTCGTATTTTTGCAGAAGAGCAAATAAAACGTAATCTAGAATCAACATCTGGCGTCGCCTCAGTTCAGGTGGGCGGTGGTTTAGAACAAGAAATCCACGTCGAAATTGACCAGTTTAAATTGAATCACCATCAAATTACCTTACAACATGTTTTACAGAGACTAAGAGAAGAAAATATCAATATGGCCGGTGGTCGTGTCAAAGACACTAGCCAAGATTATTTTGTCAGGACCATAAACCAATTTAAAAACTTAGACGAAATAAGAAACCTCATTATCAAGCAAAATCAATTAAACATTGTTCGTTTGTCTGATATTGCCACCGTAACTGACAGTCATAAAGAGCGTGACTCAATCACTCAGATCAACGGTAAAGAGAGTATTGAAATTGCCCTTTATAAAGAAGGCGACGCAAACTCAGTAAAAGTTAGCCAACTTGTGATGAATCAGCTCAAGCCGATCAACAAGAACCTTCCTGAAGGTTTAAAGATTGAAGCGGTTTACAATCAAGCTAATTTTATAGAGTCTGCCGTAAACGAAGTTAAGTCTGCTGGTGTCATTGGCGGTTTGTTAGCCATGTTCGTTTTATTTCTATTTTTAAGAAACAGTTGGACAACCTTCATCGTTTCATTGTCTATCCCGGTATCCGTTATTGCTACTTTTAACTTCATGAATGCGAATGGAATATCACTTAATATCATGAGCTTGGGTGGTATCGCACTGGCAATAGGCTTACTCGTTGATAGTGCCATCGTTGTTCTTGAAAATATCGCGCGTCATAAAGAGCAAGGGAAAGCCCCTAAATTGGCCGCGCTTCTCGGTACAAAAGAGGTTGCGACAGCCGTTACCGCTTCTACTTTAACCACAATGGCGGTATTTTTTCCTTTGGCTTTTGTCGAAGGTATTGCTGGTCAATTATTTAGTGACCAAGCAATGGCCATTACCTTTGCCCTATTAGCCTCGCTCATGGTTTCCCTTACTCTTATTCCAATGCTGGCTTCCAGAGAAAAAAGAGAAACTAAGATGGTGCCTGAGGTTGCTCCACGCGAAAAGGCTGGTAAACCAACCAAACGTTTATCGTTGATTTTTTGGTACGTAACTTGGCCTGTTAGAGCAATATTTAAAGGTGCATTTTACTATTTACCACTTTTGGTTGTTACATTCTTTAAAATCGTGATTCGTGCTTTAATTAAAACAGCGAGTGTTTTGTTTGTGCCGATCGCAGCTGGTTTTAACTTTGTTTACGACTTTATTGCTTCTGCATACAACAATTCACTGAATAAAGTACTGAATACACCTGTCACCGCTATTGTCATTATTGTTTTAATGTCAGTTGGAAGTATCCCACTAGCTAAAAAGCTGGGAAGTGAATTATTACCTCCTATGGCTCAAGGTGAGTTTTATGTCGATGTCTTAATGCCAACAGGAACTAAGTTAAACGTAACCCAACAAACGTTAACAGAGCTCTCACAACATATCCGTCAAATGGAACCGGTAGAGAAAACCTATAGTGTCATCGGCACAGGTAGTCTTATGAACGCCTCTCCAGGTCAAAGTGGTGATAATTGGGGCCGATTAAATGTCGTGCTTACGAAAGGCGCCACTAAGCAGGATGAGTTTGCGGTCATTGAATCCTTACGTGAAAAGATGGCTGGTATGCCTGGGTTCACAAGCAAAATTGATCGCCCTCAACTACTTACCTTCAAAGCACCAATTCAAGTCGTACTCGCGAGTTATGAGTTGGATACATTAGCGAGCGTAAGCGATAGATTAACTGAAGCATTTGGCTCTTCCCCACTACTTACTGATATCAATCCAAGCTTAAAATCAGGTAACCCAGAAATTTCACTCGATTTTAACCATACTCGTCTCGCTCAGTTAGGCTTAACTGCAGCAACGGTTTCCGATGTGGTAGCAACACAAGTCGGCGGTAAAGTTGCGACAAAACTTAGTGTCGGTGATAGAAAGGTTGACATTCTTGTTCGTACTGAGGAAAGCAGACGTGATTCGATCAATGCGTTAAGCCAACTAATAATCAACCCGGATGCAAACCAAGCCGTCACACTGGAAGATGTTGCAGACATCACAGTTACTACCGGTCCGAGTGAAATCAACCGCTTGCAACAAGAGCGTGTTGCGATTATTGATATCAATGTCCTAACAGATGATTTATCAACCGCTGTAAAAGAAGTTGAAAATATCATCACCCAGAACCAAGTGCCACTTAATGTAACTTGGAGTATCGATGGTCAAAATGAGGACATGGAAGTGTCATTCAATAGTCTCATATTTGCGTTGGCTTTGGCTGTGTTCATGGTTTACATCGTCATGGCTTCACAGTTTGAGTCACTGCTGCACCCTCTCCTCATCCTTTTCACAGTGCCACTAGCCGGCGCTGGTTCGATATATGGACTGTACCTGACTGGCACCAATTTAAGTGTTGTGGTGTTTATTGGTTTAATCATGCTTGCAGGTATTGTGGTAAACAACGCCATTGTTCTAATTGACCGCATTAATCAATTACGTGAGCAAGGTGAAGAAAAAATAGCGGCGATTAAAGCGTCAGCTCAAAGCCGCTTACGCCCTATCGTAATGACAACGCTAACAACAACGCTGGGCTTATTGCCACTGGTCATTGGAACCGGTGATGGCGCAGAAATGCGCACACCGATGGCATTGACAGTTATATTTGGTTTGATTTACGCAACCGTATTAACGCTGATCTTTATCCCGTGTTTATACGCACTTCTAGACCAAAAAGTATTTGTTAAAAAGTCAGAAACGCAAGAACAAGACTCTGCCGCACCTAAAACGGTTGAACAGGGAGCATAAGATCATGGAAAACGATGTTCGTACCAACACTAGCAACAACGTCAATAATAGCGTTAAAACTGATGCTAATAATGATAAACATGGAGAGCCCAATACAACTGCCGCTGCGTTTTTAGCAAAATTCTCTTTGAGAAAACCCGTCACAGTGACAATTTTATTCATCTCTCTTTTGTTGCTTGGGGGTATCTCTAGTCGGCTGTTGCCGCTGGAGTTGTTTCCGGGAATTGAAATACCTGAAATATTTGTCAATGTACCTTACCCCAACGCAACACCGGCAGAGGTTGAAAGACAAATCACTAAACCCATTGAAGAAGCCCTCGCTACTATTAGCGGCATTCAAAATGCCCGTTCTTGGTCAAGTGAGTCAGGCGCAAATATTGGCCTAAGCTTTAAATGGGGTGAAAACATAAGTTCAAAATCTATTGAAGCCAGAGAGAAAATTGACGCAATCAGGGATCAACTCCCTGATGATGTAGAACGGTTATTCGTTTTTCAATTTAATACGAGCGACATGCCAGTTTTGAATCTTCGAATCTCTTCTGATCGTGACCTTTCGTTTGCCTATGACCTACTAGACCGACAACTCAAACGTCAAATTGAACGTGTACCAGGTGTTTCACAGGTCACCATGTATGGTGTAAACAAACGAGAAATAGTCATACGCCTCGATGAAAATCGACTGGCAGCATACAAAATACCGGTTTCACAGGTCTTAACAAAATTGCGAGGCATGAATTTTAGCCAGTCTGCTGGTTATTTAAATACGGCCCAAGGTAAAATTTTGGTTACTCCCAACGGTGAATTCACCTCGGTAGCTGATGTAAAAAATGCGCCAATTACGGACTCTGTGTTATTAGGTGACATAGCAAATATAAATTATGAGCTACCAGAGCGTGAAGACGGCCGACATTTGCACCAAACTTACGCTATTGGTATGGATGTTATGAAAGAGTCCAGCGCCAATTTAGTACAAGTTGCCTCTGGTGTTTTAGAAGTAGTTGAACAAGCTAAAAGTAATCCGCAGTTTAATGGTATTAACCTTTTTGTCATGCAAAATACAGCCAAGGATGTAACTTCTTCTTTAGGTAACCTATTAGAAGCTGGCTTAATCGGCGCGGTATTATCGGTCATTGTACTGTTCTTATTTTTGCGTCACCTAATGACCACCCTTATTGTTGTTGCCTCTGTTCCTATTGCAATTTGTATTACGTTAGGCGCAATGTACCTATTGGGATATAGCCTTAACATTTTATCTCTCATGGGATTGATGTTAGCCGTGGGTATGTTAGTAGATAATGCGGTTGTCGTTACTGAGTCAATTTATACCGAGCGCCAAAAAGGCCACAATATCCACAAAGCAACAGAAAAAGGCGTCAACAACGTAGCGCTTGCTGTCATAGCAGGTACGTGTACAACTGCAATAGTATTTTTGCCTAATATTATCGGTAAAAAAATTGATGTTACTATTTTCTTAGAGCACGTTGCCATTGCGATTTGTATCTCTCTATTCGCGTCTTTGATAATTTCGCAAACCCTGATCCCACTGTTAACGAGTAAAATCAAAAAGCTACCAGAACTAAAAAAAGACAGCGTAGGCCAAGCCAGGTATCACAAGATGCTGACGTGGGTGATGAGTAATCAGAAAAAAAGCTTCTTTATCGGATTGGCGTTGTTCCTATCATTAGTCATTCCCATGCAAATGGTTCAAAGTAATGAAGAAGGCGGAGTTTCGAAAAGTCGCATGTTTATTAACTACAATATTCAAGGTAACGCGAGTATTGAAGACGTTGAGAAAAAAGTCGATATCATGGAGAAGTTCTTATACGACAATAAAGATCGCTTTGAATTTGAAAGTGTCTATTCTTACTACCGTTCTGGTTTTGCTCAATCTACCATCAATATGAACGCCGAACTCAGTCGCTCCTTCATTGAAATTAAAAATGATATTGAAGCAGAGTGGCCTGTTATTGTGGGTGCAGAGCCGACCTTTGGCTGGAATTCTGGAAATGGCGGCGGTCTGAGAGTTAGTCTAGCTGGCCCATCTACCGATGTGTTACTTGAGTTAGCAGACCAAACTATCCCTCTTCTGTCTAATATTGAAGGCCTTGAAGATGTACGTTCTGAAATCACCGGTGATCAAAAAGAAATACAAGTCATCATTGACCGCGATAAAGTACAACGATATGGCCTTGATAGCATGTCCGTTGCGCAAGCTGCTTCAACAGCACTCAGAGGTCTAAACTTAAGGACTTATCGCGATCCAGTCCAAGGTGAAATTCAGGTTAGGCTGCGTTTTGATGATGATATCAAACACAACTTAGAGAAATTTAAGTCACTGATCATCATTTCTAAAAACGGGGTTGATTATCGATTAGAGCAATTAGCTGAGCTTAAAGTAACGCCTCGATTAAACCAGATCTTCCGTCGCTTCAGAGAAACCAATCTTGCCATTGGCGCTAATTTGGGTAAGGACTTCACTTTGGAAGAAGCCGAGAAGCAAATCACGGCAGTAATGAATCAACTTACCCTTCCAACCGGCTACCGTTGGAGCTTAACAGGAAGCTTTGAGCGAGCCAAAGAAGCGGAAAATATTATGTTGGTAAATATGGCTTTGGCGTTGGTCATGATTTATATCGTCATGGCAGCGTTGTTTGAGAGTCTCATATTACCAACGGCGGTGATTACATCACTTCTATTTTCAATTTCTGGAACTTTTTGGGCGTTATTAATTACCGGTACCGACATGGGTATAATGGTAATGATAGGTATCTTGATTTTAATGGGTATCGTCGTGAATAACGGCATTGTCCTAATCGACAAGGTTAATCAATTAAGGGAACAAGGGCACTCATTGTATGAAGCGGTTATTGAAGGTAGTGTGTCTCGTTTTAGACCTATTTTAATGACGGTTGCAACCACAGTATTAGGCCTGTTGCCTCTAGCGATGGGTGATGCGAGTATCGGTGGTAATGGCAGTCCAGAATATGCACCGATGGCGATTGCAATTATTGGCGGCCTCCTCTTCTCAACGATTATGAGTTTGTTGTTTGTACCGCTGGCTTATGTGTTACTTCTTAAGTTAGCCGATAGAACAACTCGAATGTTTAATCGTGGTAAAGAAATGGCCAACAAAGTCATCGCTGAAAGCTAACAACACGGCTCACCACTAACCCTAAAAGGGTTAAAGAATTTGGTTCTATTTATTGAATAATAATCATAAATTTAGGACGGGTAAGAGCATACAAAAAAGTCACTTCAATGAAGTGACTTTTTTATTTTGAGATCAACACTTTTATTAACTTGTTTTAGGACGCAGTAATAAGTAATACATTACAGGTACGACGATTAGGGTAAGGACAGTAGCAAAGCCAAGTCCAAACATAATGACCACCGCCATACTCTTAAAGAAGTCATCCGTTAGCAATGGTGCCATACCTAGTACTGTAGTTATCGCCGCCATTGATACAGGCCTTACCCTACTAACAGCGGCATTAACAATAGCATCAACAAAGGATGCGCCGTCGCGCTTTTCAAGTTCAATTTGCTCGACTAGAACAATGCCATTTTTAATCAACATGCCCGATAAGCTAAGCAACCCCAACAAGCTCATAAAACCAAAAGCGATACCCGTCGTTAAAAATCCGAACGTGACCCCTATTATGGCAAGCGGAACAGTAGTCCAAATAACCGTCGCCAATTTAAACGAATTAAACAATAAAATAGTGATGATAAACATTAAGCCAAAACCAATTGGTAACGCACTAAAAATCGGCTTTTGAGCTTTGGCACTCGCTTCGTATTCACCACCCCAAGTTAACTCGTAACCCTCTGGTAATTCGATGGCTTCGATTTTGGGTTTCACTTTGGCAAATAGTTGTGCGGCTGTTTTGTCAGACAGTACATCATGATCAGCCATAACCGTGATCGTTCGTTTGCGATCTCGTCGATTGATGATTGGGTCTTCAAATTCCATTTTGAATTCGGATACCACCTTACTCAAAGGTAAGTATTGATTTAGTACAGGCGAATAAATCTGTAAATCTTCAATACTATCAATAACCTCTCTTTGTTGCTCTGGCATACGAACCACAATAGGTAAACGTTCGGTCCCATCGCGATATACCCCTACCGTTTTACCTACAAAATTTGTCAGCAATAAATCATCAACAGCAGACTTAGAAATGCCTACTTCTCTTGCTGCTACCGCATTGAAAACGGGCCGCATGACTTTAGTCTTATTTTTCCAGTTATCAGTGATATTCATCGCATCAGGTTCACTGCGAAAGATCTCCTGTGCTTTCGCGCTCAGCAGTCTTAGAACTTCAGGATCTGAACCAGAAAAACGTGCTTCAATTTTTGATGCCGTTGCAGGACCAATTTCGACTCGCAACATTTTGGCCTCAACATCAGGAAAATATTTGGCCATGTGTGAACGTACAAATTGCATTGACGGTACTAAGTCTTCTTTTGACTTGACCCTAACAATAAGTTGACCGTAATTGCTGTAATTTAACTCCATATTGTAGGTCAGCATAAATCTAGCAGCGCCACGACCAATCGTATTTGAAACAAATTCTACTTGTTCTTGTTCCATTAGAACTTGTTCTAATTCACGTCCTGTCTCTGCTGTTGCACGAATATCACTGCCTTGTGGAAGTCGATATTCAACATAAAACATAGGTAAATTGGAGGCAGGGAAAAACGATTGTTTAACCTTAGAAAAGCCATAACCTGCAGCTAAGAATAAAGCTAACATCAGCAACATCGTCGACTTTGGATAAGTCAGCGTAAAATTAAGTAAGCCTTTATACCTTTGATAGATTTGACCTGCGTATGGATCGCTATCTTTTTGTTCTGATACTTCATCAATTGTGTTCTGTTCACTGGAGCCTTTCTCGTTGCTATCTGTATCAAGATTAGGAGCACCATCTTTAAACATTAAGCTGGCATAAAACGGCGTCAAAGTGATGGCAGTAAACCAACTTAACAGTAGAGAAATCAGTAACACATAAAACAGTGAGCCAGCAAATTCGCCTGTTGCATCTGGTGATAAGCCAATCGGTGCAAAAGCAATAATGGCAATAAACGTGGCAGCTAACAATGGCCATTTGGTTTGCTTAACGATTAACGCAGCTGCTTCCACACGAGTCATTTTTCGTTTGAGATTGACGAGTATCCCTTCGACGATGACGATGGCATTGTCAACCAACATACCTAGGGCAATAATCAAAGCCCCAAGAGATACACGGTGAAGTTGGATATCCAGTAAGTTCATAAAGATAAACGTACCTAATACCGTCAGCAATAAGATTCCACCAATAAGAATGCCAGTCTTAATACCCATAAATAGAAGTAAAATGACGATGACAATTATCACGGCTTCTGCAAGGCTTTGGATAAAACCTGCGACAGATTCATCTACTTCTTTAGGCTGGTTATAAACCGTATTGATGAACATGCCATAGGGGCGTTGCTGATCTAATTTGGCAAGTTTACTACTGACCCTCTCACCGACTTCTACAACATTTGAACCCGATGCAAAAGATAAACCCACGTAAATAGCTGGCTCACCATTGTGACGAACGATATGGTTAGGCGTTGAGTCAAAATCTCGATAAATCTTGGCAACGTCCGACAAAACAATTCGTTTGGACTGCCCTGGTGGACTAATGACTAAATCACCCAACTCTTGCACAGAAGAAAATTCTCCAGTTGGATCAAAGCGAATGCGTTCATTCCCTACGCGAACAAATCCTGCATTGCTCACAACATTTTGCTGCGCTAGCAATTGATACAAGTAATCGGTTGAAATACCTAAGGAAACCATCTTGTTTTGAGACATTTCAATTATGACTTGCTCTTGCTCAGAGCCAACTACGGTTACCTTACCAATGCCTTCAACTAAGACTAACTCTCGTTTTATATATTCAACGTAATCATTGAGCTCATCATTATTAAAACCATCACCCGTCACAGCAAGTAATACGCCGTACACGTCACCAAAATCATCTCGAACAATAGGTGCAGAGGTTCCTGCGGGTAAGTTTGGCGAATAATCATTTACCTTTCGCCTCAACTCATCCCAAATTTGCCTTAACTCAGTTTTTCTGTATGTCGATTTCATCTCAACCATTATTTGCGATATACCTGCGCTAGTAATGGACTTTACATTGTCGACATAGGTGAGTTTTTGAATCTCATTTTCGAGTGGGTGAGTGACTTCCTCTTCCACTTGCAAAGTAGAGGCGCCCGGGTATTGAGTTACAACAATAGCTTGTTTTAGGACGAACTCTGGATCTTCTAATTGACCAAGTTGAGTGTAAGAAACTACACCACCGAAAAGTAATAAAATAGCAAATAACCATGAGGTCGTTTTTTGCTTTACAAAATACGATGCAATATCTTGCCCCTTTGCCATTCTAAAGCCCTCTTTCCTGAACCCATTCGGTTACTTTTGTACCTTCAGGAATAAGATGAGCACCTGCGGCTACTACTTTATCTCCTACCTTAAGAGAACCTCTCACTTTAGGTCTGATAACCAGTCCTTTTTGTTTGGTTTCTAGTACATCAACTGCAACAAGTTGAGTTGTCATCTCTGAGGTCACTTTATAAACGAACTTTGTTGCTTGATCGGCGAGTTTATTTGGCACAAAAACCGCAGAGATAGGCACAACTAATAAACTGAGATCATTATTTAGTAATTTATTTAGCTCGACTTCTAATGTGCCTGTCATGCCTGGCAATACGTTGAGGTCGTCTGGGTTTGGAAGTGAAAAAATGACTTCATAACTCTTTGTTGCGGGGTTTGGTGTTATGTCATGCTCTTTTAGTGATACTTTGTATTTCTTATTTGGTTGAGCATCAAACACTAAGTTAGGTTGGTATTGTTCAGTTTGCTTGTTCTTTGGAAGACGAACCATCAGCTGCTCAGGAACTTGAATTGCAACGTCAATATTACTTCGGCCTTGAATATCCATTATTGGTTGTTTTGCTTGAATAAACTCAAACGCTTCAACATTTACATTACTGATTACTCCGTCAAACGGGGCTTTTAGTGTTGAATATTCTAAATTGTTGTTTGCAGCTTCTAATTGCGCTTCGCTAATATCAACTTCTGCTTTTAGCTGATCGAATTCAGCTGAAGAAATAAGGTTTTCTTTTATTAATTGTTGTGCTCGATTAAATTGCGACAAGGTCAAATCATATTTCGCTTTCGCTTGTTTTTGTTGAACGACAAAGTCTTTGTCATCAAGTTTTGCAAGTACCTGACCTTTCTCAACTTCTTGACCCGCCACGACAGGTAATTCAATGATTTCGCCATTAACTCGAAACGCCAAATGCGCATATAAAGATGGCTCTACTGTAGCTGGAAAGGTTTTTAAAGAGTCTCCTGCCTCCGCAGTCACCGAAGTTATCTTGGCAGGCCTAGGAGGCTTTGGCGTATCAGCTCGCTGTTCTTTAGACTCACTGCACCCCGTTATTAGACTAATAACAACTAATGAAAGGCTAATAGCCCGTACTATTGAAACAGAATAACTCATTGAAAAGCCCTAATTTTTAAAAATCCAAATTATTGTAACAGCTACAACACTAAAAGATATTTATAAAATTTTACAAACACGTTAAGATTTATTTATAAACAGCATTGATGTAACTTTATGAAAATCGATCAAATACACACATTTTCCACCGTGGTGGAATGCGGCTCTATCAGTAAGGCCGCATTAATTCTAAATAAAACACAGCCAGCTATTAGTATGACAATTAAGCGCCTTGAGCAAACCGCTGGGTTTCACTTATTTGATCGAGATGGATATCGACTTAAGCTCACCGAAAAAGGTAAAATTTATCATCAAAAGTGTAAGTTAATATTAGAACAGATTCAGCAACTTAACAGTTATTCAGATAGTTTAAATCAAGGTGAAGAACACGAAGTCATTTTGAGTATAGAAGACTCAATTGACCTAGAGAGTATTCTGAAAATCATTGCACCTGTGCAAAGAGAATTTCCAAATACTCAAATTAATATACATGCAGAATCACAATTAAAAAGCCTGTCCCTTCTAAACAAGCAAAAAGTTCACCTATCTTTTACCCCATGGTTAGCAACTTTTTCCAGTGAAGGAACATTTGAGTCAAAACAAGTCTCGACAATTGAAATTGGGTATTGTGTGCATAAGTCACTTTTAGAAGACTTGTGTCACAACACCAATTTAGAAAATGTAGAAATCACCGAACACTTGCTTGCGCAATTACCTCAAATTGTGCCAAGTGAATTTGCAATTAGTTTAGATAAAAACACCTTAGTTCGTCCAATCGGAAGAAGCTTGATTCGTGTTAATAGTTATCAAGCTTCACTGGCAGCGCTCAAAAGCCGCATGGGTTGGGGACCCATTATCAAGTCACCTAGCAACCAATTACTTGGCTCTGATTTTCTTCATTTTCAAGTTGATAAAGAATCTTCTCCTAAATGTGCAGAAATTAGAGTGGTCAAAAATAAAAATAAATATTTAGGCCCAGTCGCAGAAAAAATATGGAGTCTATTTTAAAAAAAACCACATTTGTAAACATATAATTACAAAAGCAACATTAATTACCTTCTAAAAACCTGTGGATAAACAGTGGAAAACCAGTAAACAGGCGGTTAAAAAACAACCAGTGCAATTAAGATAGCAATTAGTTAATTATATAGATTAAATCGCAAAACCAGCTTTATTTTAAAATTTTGTTCTACTAAGCTTGGAAACAGTTGTCACCCCATTTCCAATAAATGTTTAGGTAAATATGTTGGGTTGGGTCGTTTGACAAAGATTTAGCGCACGGCTCTTAACAGAGCCATTCCCCTCGCCCAGAATAGGACTAGTTCTGGGCTTTTTTTTGCTCTTTTTTAACCATAAAAAAAGGCGCTCTCGCGCCCTTTTACTCAATGCAAGTTTATCTAGTCAGTAGAAATCATGACTGAGCCTGATAATTTAATATCAGGGTTAACTTTTGCAATATCATAGATTTTGACACTACCGCGTTTAAATTTACCTAAGTAATTCGCCACGGCTTCGTTTTGAGTTAACTTTGCAAACGTTTCTACGTTATCACCGTTACAATTCAGTTTATTCGAAATCAACTTCATTGAAGCAATGGGTGATCTTGTAGGAATGTTTAAAGTCACTTTACGTCTAAACTGGTTAACACTGTCCGTTGCTGCGCTCACACACATTTCGGATTCCATGGTGTCGTCTGCCGCTACATATTTTAGGTTCTTGGCCATAGACGCGCCACTTAAGAATAATGGTATTAAAACGACCGCTGTTGTTAAGAATTTCATGTTGCTCTCCTCACATTACACAATTCGTTGGCATGTGTTTTATACACATATTAATAGTGGAAGAGATTCACAAAAACGTTGTAAACAAACGTCGGCTAGATGTTTCTAAATATGACGAGCTAATATAATAAACATTTTAGAAAACAGGTTTAGAATTGGTTATTTATGGTGAGAAAGAGGTCAAGCAAGCACTTATAGTTGGTGTAAATAGTTACATTCACTCACAACTATAAGCACTTTAATTGAGTTAAAGCTTGGCGGTTTTGAACAAGTCTTGGAAGTTTTGTGTGGTTTGCTCAGCGACGTGTTCAACGGTAGTGCCTTTTAAGTCGGCAATAAACTCAGCAACATGCTTAACATACGCTGGCTGATTTTGCTTACCACGATAAGGAACTGGAGCAAGATATGGAGAGTCAGTTTCGATTAGTAACCGGTCCAGAGGCATCTTACGAACGACATCTTGAAGCTCTTTAGCGTTTTTAAACGTAACGATACCAGAAATTGAAATATAAAAATTTTGGTCCATGGCTTGTTTCGCCATTTCCCATGACTCTGTAAAGCAATGCAAAACGCCACAGCATTTTTCTGCACCTGCTTCTTTCATTATTGCAATGGTATCTTCACGTGCGTCACGAGTATGAACAATGATGGGCTTGTCCAACTGATTACCCACTTCTATGTGACGTGCAAAGGCTTCTTGTTGCTCTTTAATGGAGTCTTTTGAATAGTAGTAATCAAGTCCTGTTTCACCTATCGCCACGACTCTGTCATTTGCGGCCAATTTAGGAAGGTCATCTAAAGAAAACATTTTGTCTTCGCCAACATGACATGGATGTACTCCACACGAAAATGACACCTGTGGAAAGGCCTCTGCTTTTTGCACCATATCTGGGAATTGGTCTAGCGAAATCGCAACGCATAAAAAGTGATCCACTTGATTTCCCGCTGCCTTACTCATCATCTCTTCAAAACTCAAGCCTTCTTTATCCAAGTCGATTCGGTCTAAATGACAATGGGAGTCAACAAAACGCATATTCACCTCTTTGCGATTGATTAATTCTGAAAGTTTTTCCAATTATCGCCTATCTAAAGTAATAAAAAAACCGTTCTGTTGCGTATACCCATTTATTGTTCGGTTTAAGCGTTGAAGGCAAATTAGTAAAGTAACCTTTATAAACTAAGCTTAATTTATATATCGAACGGATATAACGGAGTTGGGTTTACATACCGAACGGTCGGTATTATAATCCACACCATAATAAACCGAAGGATTTAGTCATGTTAAGAGTTTCAATCGCGCTAGTATCAGCTTTATTTTTATTTCCGAGCCAAGCAGTATCTTTAGATGTACCAGCTGAGGAACAACAGAAGCTAGTTGCACAATATCAAGAACAAGTTTCGCAAATTGAGCTAACCAAGTCACCTTACGTAATTGTTGAAGAATTGGCGCAAGTCGTTTTCAAATCTGTCTCTGAAGCCAAATCTTTAAACGATAAGGAAAACGAAAAAGAACGTATGCAGCTAATTGTTGAAGAGCAATTAATCCCTTTTGTCGATATTCGTTTCGCCTCATATAAAATTTTAGGCCCACAATTAAAGCAGTCGACAAAAGAAGAGCGTGATTTGTTTGTAGATGCAATGGAAAAGATTTTGGTTGAGACGTATTCGGCCGCTTTGACACAATACAACGACCAAAAGATAAAATACGAGCAAGCACGTGATGTAAGTGATCGCAAAACAGTGGCTATCAGAACAGAGTTAGAACAACCAGGTGCAAAACCTTTGTCAATGGTATTTAAGTTACGTAAAAACGGTAACACTAACGAGTGGCGCGCGTATGACTTAATTGTTGAAGGTGTTAGCTTGGTCGACGCAAAACGTGCAGAACTGTCTAAGCCGCTTCGTGATAAAGGCATAGGTGAAGTTGCTCAATCATTACTAAAGTCTTAACTAAGTAGAACCTCAAAACGAGTTTAGGACGTTGTTAGTTAAGTTATAAGCGTTACATACAACGTCGCTGACATAACTTTCGTTAAATGAATACAAAAAAAAGAGCAGGAACGAAAATTCGTTTCTGCTCTTTTTTATGTCAGCTCGTTTATATTTGCAAAGTAACGCTCTGCATATCGACGACTGAATTAGGCCAACTGTCTGATGAGCTCAGTTGGTGTAATTCTCAATAAAGATCTGGTACTGATTGAGCCAACAATCGACACGAACAGCGCACCTGATAACGGCCCAATTAACCAAATATCCCAATGTGGCGTCCACACCATATCAAACATAAAGTGTTGTATCGCTATCAAACTAGACTCTGCTACTAGTGCCGCGATTAATCCCGCTACCGCACCTAGGCTCAAGAATTCAAGAGTAATTGCATTTCTGATTACTGAGCCTTTCGCGCCTATCGTTCTAAAGATCACCGTTTCTTTGCGACGCTCGTCAAGAGAGCTTTGGACCTGCGCTAACAGAACCAAAGTCGCGGCTATAACGACAATCAACAGGACAAACTGAATCGCAATAGACACTTGGTTAATGGTTGATTTGACTTGATTTAAAATCGCATCAATATCGATAAGACTCAAAGTTGGAATGCGTTGAATAAGCTCATTTAGCCACAACTTATCTTCTTTAGGTAGATAGAATGACGAGATATAGGTCGCTGGAAAATCAGCAATAACATCATTACTAAAAATCATATAAAAGTTAGGCTGTAAGCTATTCCAGTCTACCGTCCGAATGCTCGTAACTGTCGCCGAAACGGTTTGCGCTCCAATAACAAACTGTAGTGTATCACCGAGTTCTAGTTGAAGACGTTCTGCCACTTTTTCCTCAACAGAAACTTGTTTGGCCTGACCTTGTGGCATCCATTCACCTGCAATAATTTCATTGTTATCAGGGAAATTTTCGGTAAACGTTAAGTTTAGCTCGCGTCCGATTCCGACAGGACCTCGTTCTTCAGGTTTTGACTCCGCTTTATTTTTGCTGTCTGCGGCGTTCTGTCCGTTTGCCGTCGTTTCATTACTTTCAGAATCTTGGCCCGGCTCAATTTCGTGTAATGCCGGTTTACCTTTTTGTTTGGCACCGTCATCCTCAACGTATTCATCGCCCTCGCCTTCACCACGTCGTGGCTTTTTAAGTTCGAGGTCATTGATATGAGTTAAGCGACCACGAATGATAGGATAAAACTGTTCCGTCTCAATTCCCTTTTCGGCGAACATTTCTTTTACAACAGGCAATTCTTGCTCAGAGATATTTACAACAAATTGATTCGGTGCGCCTTCTGGTAATTGTGCCTGCCATTCTTGAATAAGCGAGTTTTTGAGTGTGTAAAGAATCAGCATCAGCATGATAGCTAACGTAAAACCAATCATTTGCGATGTGTTTTCTTTAGAACGACGTTTTAACGATGCAAGCGCAAGTTTGAGTGCGCCGCCAGTGGAACGGCTTGCCAACGTTCTAGTACCGCTAATAATAACGGTAGACGCAACTATTATTAACAATGAGAGTACTACACCTGTACCCGTTACGATTGCTGTAAGCTTCCAATTTTGACTATAAAACCACACCAAAGCGATAGTTGTGATCGCCATAATCACCTGAGCCATAAGCGAGGTGGTAACACCATCGCCTAAAGTACGACGTAATACGCGCAGCGGAGGCACTCTAAATAACTTTAATAAACTCGGAATAGAGAACATTAAAGCGCAGACAAAGCCTGTAACGGTTGCAACAATAAAAGGTTCCAATCCCATGGCCGGGACGTCATTTGGTAAATACTCTTCTAGGGCGCTGATCGCAACCCACTGCATTGTGCCACCTAGAAGTAGCCCGCCAACGACACTAACGAGCGCAATAATAAGCAATTGACATAAGTAAACCATTTGAACCTGAGAAACACTTGCGCCAAGTGTTTTCATAATTGCTATTGAGTCTAGGTGTCTCTGGCTATACAAACGCGCAGAAACAGCCACCGCTGTTGCGGCCAATATGACGCCTAACACTCCAGCTATCATCAAAAAGCTTTCTGCTCTGTCTAATGAGCGTTGGATATTACTTGCACCTTCTTTTACGCCACGAAAACGTTCGTGTTCACTGAGTTTTGGTTTTACCCATTGCTCATATTCTTGGAGCGCTTGCTCTTCACCTGAAAACAAAAACGCGTAGGTAATTCGGCTACCAGGTTGAATGATATTTGTCGCTGGAACATCATCGATATGCATGATGATTCGAGTACCCGCGCTAAATACTTGGAATGGTGCATCTGGCTCACTATCAATAAGTCCAGAAACCTTCAATGTTGCATCACCAATTTCGACTTCTGTTGGCTTGTCTAACATAAAATACAGTCGTTGATTCATGACGACGGTACCCGGTTGTGGGCCATTGATTTCAGTGATAGCCAGTGGGTCATCTACTTCAGATACCTTCAATGTACCGCGAAGCGGATAACTATTTGTCACCGCTTTAATAACGGCGAGATTGAGCTTGTCGTTGGCAAATGCCATAGAAGAAAAGTAGATATGCTCATCAGTATTCAAACCGAGCTCTCTAGCTTTCTCTAGGTAGGCTCTGTCAATTGCTCTTGAGCTAACCAAGTCGCGATCCGCTGCTAAAAATTCAGCGCTTTTTAAGGTGATGGACTGCTCAATTCGATTTGTAATACTACTTAACGCCATTACCGACGATACGGCCAGAATAATAGACAGTGCAATGATGGTCAGTTCGCCTCGTCCAAATTCACGACGAAACAGGCGTAGTGACAACGCCAACATAGTCATGAACTTATTTTGCATCGCGTTTGGCCTTTTCTATGCTAGTTACTTGCGCTAATTTTGGTTTTTGCGCTGTTGTTTCAACTAAATGCCCATCTTTGATTTCTAGGGTTCTTTGACAGCGTTTTGCGAGGGCAGGATCATGTGTAACCAGTACTAACGTTGTGTTAGCACTTTCGTTAATTTCAAATAATAAGTCTTCAACCAAGTGACCATTAACAGTATCTAGGTTCGCTGATGGCTCATCGGCAAACAAAAGTTTTGGCTCGGTAATGAACGCACGTGCAATAGCGACACGCTGTTGTTCTCCCCCTGATAATTGATTTGGAAAATGGTCTAATCGATGTGATAACCCGACTTTTTCGAGCCAATCTTTTGCCAAACGGCGAGCATTTGTCCTTAACTCATCATTATCCGACAGCTCGGCGGGAAGCATGACATTTTCAAGGGCGGTTAAACTTGGAACGAGTAGGAATTGCTGAAAGATAAACCCAATGTCAGAACGGCGTATAGATGCCCTTTCCTCTTCATCCAAAATCTGTAATGCTTTACCGTAAAATTCTATTTTACCTGTGCTAGGTAAGTCTAAACCAGCTAACAAACCTAACAACGTCGATTTACCGGAACCGGACGCACCAACAATCGCAACGGTCTCGCCATCCTCGATTGATAAATCAATTTCACTTAAAATTGTGATCGATCTTTCTTCTGAATCGTTGTTAGATGATTGATTATTTAGTACAACTGTTTTACTGATCTTGTTTGCAAGTAATGCAGGCTTCGATAAATTTTTCATGTAGTTAAGGTCCAACCATGGCAATGTTTTTACATACTAAAAGAAACTCGTTATTTAAAACAAGCATACTGATTATAACCATTACGCTCTACTTATGCTTTTCGATGAGTGTAAACGCGGCAAATACCAAAGTCGTTATGTATGGAGATAGCGTAAGTGCTGGATACGGCATGAAAACTGAGCAAAGCTGGCCTTACTTATTACAGCAAACATTTGTTACAGAAAATACGCCAATTACTCTTATAAACGAAAGTATAAGCGGCGAAACAACCGGTGGCGGTTTAGCTAGATTAGAAGCGGTGCTTAAACGCCACGATTTGACCAGCAAGGATTGGATTATTATTGAGCTTGGCGGCAATGACGGGCTAAGAGGATTTCCGATCAAAACTTTAAATAATAATTTAAGCCAAATGATTAAAGCCGCTCAAGCCAGGAATATTAATGTCGCTTTGATGCAAGTTCGAATTCCACCTAATTACGGCAAGCGCTATACTAGTATGTTCGAAGGGACCTATAAAAAGCTAGCAGAAGAATTCAAAGTGCCGCTAATGCCATTTTTTATGGAAAAAGTCGCTACCAACCCAAATTACATGATGCGTGATGGCATTCACCCTAACGTCAGTGCTCAGATCATTATTCGTGACGACATGAAAAATCAAATTGAAAAACTAGTTTCTGAATAAACCTCAATAATCAAAGCTAAGTGTCAGGGCTCGCACTGGCACTTAAGATCGCCTGCCGGTGTGTGCCACTCGCTGTAATAATTAGGTGCAACACAGCTAATTTGCATCGTATTGCATTGCAACCCTGCTTTAATCTGGCTGTTATTTCGATTTTCTATTGCCGTTTCAATTGCTATTTCAGCGAATGTTGCACATCCAGAAAACAACCCGGCCGCAACAGCAGAAATGATAATCATTAGATGCTTTTTCATGATGTAGAGACGATCTCGATATTTAGTCTACGTAATATTAAATGTAATGAACTAATTGAATTTTGAACAACCGAAAGTTGTTTATTTTTGTAATCGAGAAGTAAACGGAATTTTTAATCTTGGAGGAAAGTTGGTACTCCCAAGGGGATTCGAACCCCTGTTACCGCCGTGAAAGGGCGGTGTCCT